>NZ_JBFBAZ010000035.1:0-70136 GCF_040682475.1 Hamadaea sp. NPDC051192 | reverse complement strand
CGGGAAGGCGGCTCGCACGCCGCGCCGGTGGTCGGCCACGCGCGGCGCGGGCACCGCTGACCGCCGGCTGGTGAACGGCCCGACTTCCGGATGGTCACGTACCGAACCGGTGCGGGGAAAGGTATCTGGGCTTCCGGAGATCGTTCCAGCGGACGACGCGGCGTCGATCAGGCCGGCTCGCCCGACCAACGCCGGGCCCACGCGAGAAACCGTGCCACTCCAGTGCAAGCGGGCAGACCGACTGAACCCCTGCCCGCCCACGCGCGGGAGCGTCAGCCGATAGATCTATCCCGGGTCAGTCCTTGCGGCCGGTCACGGCGATGGTCACGCCGAGGCCGATCATGGTCAGCCCGCCGACGCCGCCGATCATCCGCAGCCGGCGGGGCGAGCGGCCGAACCATTCGCGGGCGTAGGACGCGGCGACGCCCCAGAGGCTGTCGCAGACCACTGCGATGAGGTTGAAGACCAGCCCGAGCAGCAGCATCTGGGTGATCACGTGGCCCCGGGACGGGTCGACGAACTGGGGGAGGACGGCTGCGAAGAACACGATGGTCTTCGGGTTGGACACGCCGACCGCGAAGCCGTCCCACAGCGAGCGCAGGCCGTCGTGTGTCGACTCGTCGGCGGTGAACACCGTGGTCAGAGACTTGCGGGCGCGCCAGGCCTTGACGCCCAGATAGACCAGGTACACCGCCCCGGCGAGCTTCAGGACGGTGAAGACGACGATCGAGCGTTCGACGATGGTTCCGACGCCGAAGGCGACCGCCGCCACCAGTACGCACGCCCCGAGGGTGTTCCCGGCGACCGTGGTCAGCGCCGCGCGCCGGCCGTGGGCGAGTGCCCGGCCGACCACGAACAGCACGCTCGGGCCGGGGATGAGGATCAGTACCAGGGACATCGCCGCGAAGGCGAGCAGACGGTCGGCGGACACCATGACCGAATGGAACGGCATCGGCGGCCTGCAGCACAACCCGGTTATCGGCGGCGGCGACGCGTACCTGGGAGGGCCGGACCGGGTGACAGAAGCGGGGCGTGGAGGTCGGCGTACTCGTTGATCCGCTCAAGGACCCGCGCGGGCGTGAAGTCGGCCGCGGTGAACGAGCCGCTCGCGACTTCGTCCCAGGTGACCGGGGTGGAGACGGTGGGTGAGTCGCCCGCGCGGAGCGAGTAGACGCAGACCGTGGTCTTCGAGGGGTTGTTCTGGCTCCAGTCGATGAAGATCTTGCCGGGCCGGCCGGCCTTGGCCATCTGGTCCGTGATGGCATCGGGTGCGGCTCGCGCGAACTCGCCGGCCAGTTCGCGGGCGTAGTCCATGATCTGCTCGGCGGTCGCGGTGACGGGGCAGGTGACCTGCATGCCCTTGCGCCCGGAGGTCTTGGGGTACGCCGTCAGCCCGTCCACCGCCAGCCGATCACGCAAGGCCTGCGCGACCGCGCGGCATTCGTCGAGGCCGGCCGGTTCGGTCGGGTCGAGGTCGAAGACGATGCGGTCCGGGTGTTCGGGGCCGTTCGCGACCTGCCATTGGGGCGTATGCAGTTCCAGCGCGGCGAGGTGGGCGAGCCAGACGAGGGTGGCGAGTTCGTCGACCACGATGAGTCCACCGTCGACCCGGACCCAGCTGGGCTTCGCGGCCGGTGCGTTCTTCTCGAAGAAGCCTTGCGCCTGCGCGCCGGACGGGTAGCGGATGCGGGTGACCTGGCGGTCGGCCAGGTGCGGGAGCATGAGCGGGGCGACGCGGGAGTAGTAGTCGATGATCTCGGCCTTGGTGAAGCCGTCGGGGTAGAGAGCTTTGTCCAGGTTTGTGAGGTCTATCCGTCGGCCATCCACTTCGACCCTGGTCACGTTCTCAGGATAGGCCTCGCCCGCCGAGCGCTACTGTCAAGATGGTTGATATGCGGGCAATCTGGAAGGGCGCGATCTCCTTCGGGCTGGTCTCCATCGCGGTCCGGCTCTACGCCGCGACCGAGGAGAAGGACATCCGGTTCCACCAGGTGCACGTCAAGGACGGCGGGCGGGTCAAGTATCAGCGGGTCTGCACGGTCGACGGCAAACAGGTGGATTACGACCAGCTCGCGAAGGGCTACGAGGTCGGCGACCAGATGGTCGTCCTCACCGACGACGACTTCGCGGACCTGCCGTTGAGCAGTTCGCGGGCGATCGACGTGCTGGAGTTCGTCCCCGAGGACCAGATCGATCCGATCCTTTACAGCCGGGCGTACTACCTGGAGCCGGACGGCAACGTCGGGCTCAAGCCGTACCTGCTGCTGCGGGACGCGTTGAGCAAGGCGGGCCGCGTCGGGCTGGTCAAGGTGGCGCTGCGCCAGCGCGAACAGCTCGCCACCATCCGCGTACGCGACGACGTGCTCGTCCTCAACACGATGCTCTGGCCCGACGAGGTACGCGAGCCCGCGTTCGACGTGCTCGGCGGGGCGGACCAGGTGAAGCTGCACAAGCAGGAGCTCCAGATGGCCGGCTCGCTGATCGAGTCGATGTCCGACGAGTTCGACCCGACCGAGTACACCGACGCGTACCGGGAGGCGTTGCAGCAGGTCATCGAGGCCAAGGTGGAGGGCCGCGAAGTGGTGGCCCCGCCGCAGCCGCAGGAGGGCGAGGCCGAGGTCATCGACCTGATGGCCGCCCTCCGCGAGTCGGTCGCCAAGGCCAAGGCCGCGCGCAAAGCGGCGTGATCAGCGGACGGTCATCCGCCCGGTCCGCTCGAACTCCGCGAGGTCGGCCAGCGTCCGCTGCATGGTGGGGCTCTGGTTCGGGAAGCCGTCCGGGTGGAAGTACGCCGCGTCCGTCGCTTCTTCCGGGTCCGGGTTGAGGTCACCGGTGACCTCGGTGATCAAGCACGCCAGGATGACGTGCTGATAGGTGTGCTGCCACTGGTTGGTGTGGGTGTGCTCCGGCCCGGTGTAGAGGGCGAACGGGACGGCGGCGACCGCCTTGAGCCCGGTCTCCTCATAGGTCTCCCGGATCGCGCAGTCGAGCATCGACTCGCCGATCTCCATGCCGCCGGCCGGGAACGCCCACATGCCGTTGTCCGCCCGCTTGATCAGCAGAAACCGTCCTTGCTCGTCGCGGACCACGCCGCGCCCGCCGAGCAGGAACAGCGTCTCGTCGGGCAGCGCCGCCCGGAGCTTGCCGTGATAAGACGCCCACCATTCTTCGACCACACCCATGCGGGGAAGAGTAGCCCCAGAAACCGATTCGACGCCGCCCGCGCGGATGGTGCATCATCGGCGCCGATGAGTACCAGGAAACGTTTCGCGCTCGACCTGTCGCCGCTGCGCCGCCGGGACTTCCGGCTGCTCTACAGCGCGATGACGGTGACCTCCATCGGGTCGTTCATCACCTTCGTGACGATCCCGTACCAGGTCACCAAGATCACTGGCGATCCGTTGCTGGTCGGCCTCATCGGCATCTGCGAACTCGTCCCGCTGCTGTTCATGGCGTTCGTCGGCGGCGCGCTCGCCGATTACGTCGACCGTCGCGTACTGGTCTTCGGCGGCGAGGTCGCCCAACTCTCGCTCACCGTCCTGCTGCTGCTCAACGCGCTGCTCGGCGAGCCGCACCTCTGGCTGCTCTATCTGATCGCGGCGCTCGCGGCCGCCGTCGACGGCCTCCAACGGCCTGCGCTCGAAGGGCTCACCCCGCGCCTGGTCGACCCCGACAAGATCCCCGCGGCCAGCGCGCTCACCTCGCTGCGCCACCAGTTCGCGTCGATCGGCGCCCCGGCCATCGCCGGGCTGCTCATCGCGGCGTTCGGCACGGGCCGCGGTCTTGCTTGGGTGTACGCCATCGACGTGGCCACGTTCGGGGTGTCGCTTGCCCTGCTCGCGATGATGAAGGCGGTCCCGCCGCCGGAGCTGGCGGACCGGCCCTCGTTGCGCAGCGTCGCGACAGGCCTGCGGTACGCCGTCCGCCGGCCCGAATTGCTCGGCACATACCTCGTGGACATCAACGCGATGGCGTTCGGCATGCCCCAGGCGCTCTACCCGTTCTTCGCCGATCGACTAGGCGGCCCCGCCGTGCTCGGCCTGCTGTACGCCGCGCCGAGCGTCGGATCGATGCTGGCCACCCTGACCTCGGGCTGGACGCTGCGCATCCATCGGCATGGGCTGGCCGTCGTCATCGCGGCCGGACTCTGGGGCGTCGGCATCGTCCTCTTCGGCATCTCGAACGCCCTGTGGCTGGCGATCGTCGGCCTGCTCGTGGCCGGGGCGGCCGACATGATCTCCGGCGTCTTCCGGTCGACGATCTGGAACCAGACCATCCCGGATCACCTACGTGGACGTCTCGCGGGCATCGAGATGCTGTCCTATTCGATCGGCCCGCTGCTCGGCGGCGTACGCAGCGGCGGCATGGCCAAGATCGTCGGGGTCGGCGGCTCGGTCGTCTGGGGCGGCGCGCTCTGCATCGCCGGGACCGTCGCCTTGGCGGCGGCGCTGCCGAAGTTCGTCAAGTACGACGGGCGCGACGGGCTGGCCCGCAAAGAAGCCGAGGAGGCCGAACGAGCAGCGCTCGTGGCCTCCTCGGCGG
Organism: Hamadaea sp. NPDC051192; assembly: GCF_040682475.1. Lineage (NCBI taxonomy): Bacteria > Bacillati > Actinomycetota > Actinomycetes > Micromonosporales > Micromonosporaceae > Hamadaea > Hamadaea sp. NPDC051192. Next base: position 65,594 of record NZ_JBFBAZ010000035.1, on the reverse strand, counting down.
GGTGATGCTCAGCCGCGCTCAGCTCACTTGTTGGGCACGAGGCACAGGATCGTGCCGCTGGTCGCCTTGCCGAAGAAGTAGGCGCTCTCAGCGTCCGGGTAAGCGGTGCAGGGGTTCTCGGTCGTCTTGAAGTACGACTCGGACTTGCCGCTGATCACACCGACGACCTTGTCGTGCGCCTTCGAGTCGGTGCAGGCCACCGCCTTGACGTCGTCGATGTCAGCCTCGGTCTTCGCCTCGGTGATGCACTCGCCGACGGCCGGGGTCTTCGCGGTGATGTTGCCCGAGAAGTACTTGTAGGCACCGAAGCCGAGAGCGATGACGACCACGATGCCGCCGATGACCAGACGCCACAGCAGAGCCGCGCCGATGCCCTTGGCGATCTTCTTGCCGGTGGACTCCTGCGGAGCCTGCGGCTGCGGGGCGGGCTGGTAGGTAACGGGCTCGGACATGGGGGTGCTTCCTCCAGAGGGGATGATGCCTGCGGATCATTCCGCGACCGGCACACCCTAGCGACACCCGCCGACATGTCTCGCCCTGGATGCACGATCAGCCTGAGATTTCGCTGAATAGTTACCTACCGAGCTGCGATACGAGCCAATCACACCAGTCGAGCATCGTCCGTTCGGCGGCGATGCCCATCCGGAGCGTCGCGTACGCCCCGAACTTGGGGCTGGCCGGATCGTCGTCGCCCCGGGCTTCGGCGTCTACTTGCTGCGCGAGGTAGTCGTCGAGCTGCGCCTGATGCTTCTGAGCTTCGCCGCGATACAGCGCTCGCATGCCGTCTCGGTCGGCGGCGGCCAGGGCGTACGTCTTGAGGACGAGTTCGTCCTTGGGCGGTCGCCGCTGGGGTGGCTCGGTCAGCCAGCGCGCGAGCTCCGTCCGGCCCGCCTCGGTCAACCGGTGCGTCTTGCGGTCGTGCGGGCCGGGCCCGGCCGCGGCGTCGTGGTCGATCAGCCCGTCCGCGGTCATCCGGGTCAGCTCCGGATAGATCTGGCTCTGCTGAGCGGTCCAGTAATAGCCGATCGGACGGCGCATCCGCTGCACGATCTCGTAGCCCGTCAACGGGCCGGCGTGGAGGGTGCACAGGAGGGCGTAGCGCAACGTGCTCACATCTGCTATTTCAACAGAGACATAGTTTATGTCACTTCTGACATAGCACTTCTCGGCAAGCAGGAGGCTGCGATGAGAACCATCCGAGCCACGGGCGCTGCGTTGGGCGTACTCATGGCGTTGGCGGCGTGCGACGCGAAACCCGAGGCCGCGCCACCGAGCCCGACTCCCACGGTGGCCGCGTCGAGTGCGAGCCCGAGCCCGCGCGTGCCCGACGTCCCGCGCGGCGGCGACCAGACGATCTCGCTGGACGTGGGCGGGCAGGCGCGGACTGCGCAGGCGCACGCACCCGCCGGATACAAACCGGGGATGCCGCTGGTCGTGGCGTTCCACTACTACCGGTCGGATGTGGACACGCTGCGGCGGATGACCCGGCTGGACGCGAAGGCCGACCAGAAGGGGTTCATCGTGGTCTATCCCGAGACCATCATCTCGGGGTTCAACGCGATGGACTGTTGCGGCGACTACGACGACGTCGGGTTCGTCAAGGCGCTGGTCGCCCACATGATCGAGGTCTGGCAGGTCGATCGCCGCCGGGTGTACGCGACCGGCATCTCGAACGGGGCCGACATGACCTTCCGGATGGCTGTCGAGGCACCGGGGTTGTTCGCCGCGATCGCACCCGTCTCGGGCGGCTTCACCGGCTGGCGGGCGGCCGACCCCGCGTTCCAGCCGAGCAAGCCGGTCTCCGTGGTGACCTTCATCGGCGGCCTGGACAACGCGGACGTCCTCAACGGCGGACTCGCGAAGTGGCGCTCGCGCGTGCGCTGCACCGCGTCGGCCAAGGGCGTCTACGCCAAGGGCATCACCTGGACCCGTACGCACTGCGCAGACGGCTCGGACGTGGTGGACTACCAGATCGGCGGGATGGAGCATCGCTGGCCGGGCGGCACCGACGTCGGGCTCGGCAGCCCGGCGACCAAGATCAACGCGGTGGACGTGATGTGGGACTTCTTCGCGACTCATCCGCTGAAGTGAGGGCCGGGTCGACGAACCAGCCCTCGGGCCGCGGGCGGTTCGGCAGCGGAGGCTGGTCGACCAGCCGGGGCTGCGACAGGTCTTCCATCCCTATGATCCACGCATGTCACACCCCGAACCCTGGGTTCCGCCGAGCGAACCACCTCATGAACTCGAGCTGTATCCGCAGTCGCAGCCGACCTGGGGAGCGCAGGCCGGCTGGTTGCCCCAGCCGGTCTGGGGGCCTCCGCCGGTGTCGGACAAGGGGAAGCTCGCGGCGGGCCTCCTGCAACTGCTCCTGCCGCTCGTCGGTGTCTGCGGCGTCGGACGCCTCTACGCCGGGCACGTGGGCATCGGGCTGACTCAGTTGCTCGTCGGAATATCGGGCATCGGACTCGGCTGCTGTGGAGCGAGCCTATCGATGTTCATCGTCCCGCTCGTGCTGCTGCTGATCACTCCCGGTGTGGCACTGTGGTCGATGATCGATGGAGTGATCATTCTGGCCAGCAGTGACTTCCGGGACGGGGCCGGACGGCCGATGCGCTGACGCGGACAGGAAAAGGGGCCTCAGCTGGTGAGCTGAGGCCCCTCTTTCGCAGAGCCGCCTAACGGAATCGAACCGTTGACCTATTCATTACGAGTGAATCGCTCTGCCGACTGAGCTAAGGCGGCAACGGTTGACCAGTGTACGCGATCCTCCGGCGATCTTCCTAACCGGTATCCTCAAGCGCGTGACGTCGACCCCGCCCGCCGCCGAACAGCCGGTGAAGCCGCTGGACCCGCCGATGACCCCGCTGGCGATCGGCGGCATCGCGCTGTGGGCGGTGGCTGGCGTGGTGCTGTGGATCGCCGACGCGCCGACCAGTTGGCTGTGGATCTGCGTCGCCGGAGTCATCTCGGGGATTCCCGGCTGGCTGACCATGCGGGTGCACGACCGCAACCGCGCCCGGCGGCTCTCCGCCTGACGGGCCCGCAGCCGGCTTCCTAGACCTCGACCTCTTCGACCGCGCCGTCGTCGTACGCCGTGGGCAGCGCCTCGACCGGGGAACCCGCGTCGACGACCACCTCGGAGTGCGCGCCGCAGCCGTGATCCAGGGAGACGACGCGACCGTCGTCCGGTGCGTACTCATTGCCGCAGACGCCGAACATCTGCTTCATCGCGCCGCCCATGAGCAACAGGAAGCCGCACGAGACGCAGCGCGCGTGCCGGGGCGCGGCCTCGGCGATGGGCGCGTGCGGACCGTGATCCCCGTCATACCAGCGCTGGGCGGTCTCCTCGCGGCCTTCCTTGCTCATCATGCGCGGCCGGCCCAGGCCCAGTTCCCAGCTCTCCGCGTCGACCTCGGGATCATCGGCGAGCAGGTAGCCCTGGACGAGCCGGGTGTCGTCGGGCGGAGTCGGGAGCAGGTCGCCGACGCCCAGATCGCCGGGGCGCAGCCGGTCCTCCCAGGGCAGCCAGCCCGGGGCGAGCAGGGCCTCGTTGCCGGGCAGCAGCACGGTCTCGCAGACCGTGACGAGCTTCGAGCGCGGCGCCCGGGTCACCGTGACGGCCCACTGCCAGCCCCGGTAGCCGGGCCGGAGGGACGCGAAATAGTGCGTGACGAGCCGGTCGGCCTCGGCCACGACGCCCTGGTGAGCGCCGACCTCATCGCCCGGGACCTCGGTGATCGCGGCGCGGGCGACCTCGACGGCGTCGGCGCAGACCTGATCGAGGCGGGCGGGGCGGGTGGCGGTCCTGGTCACGGGGACATTCTTCCTCATCGGTGGGCAATCGCGCGAGCGCCCCCGCTTTCCCGTTGCTCTCGGTTCGCCACGCTGGGCGCTGCCGCCCGCTTCGCCGCCGCTGCTGAGGTAGGCGCGCGATGCGGCGGCGATGGGCGCGCGATGCGGCGGCGATAGGCGCGCGATGCGGCGGCGATAGGCGCCAGATCACGGATGTGCCTGCGATCTTGGCCGTCGGAAGCATGCGTAACCGTGATCCGCATCCGGCCCTGCGCCGCGCCGGGCGGACACGACAAGGCTGCGACCTGGTGGGACAGACGTGACGGGTGCCCTTCTTTATGCCACGATGCGGCCCATGTCGACGACTGCGCAGGAACTGCCGTTCCTGGACCGATACTTCGAGATAAGCGCGCGGGGGTCCACCCTCGTCCGGGAACTCCGCGGTGGCCTGGCCACCTTCTTCACGATGGCGTACATCGTGGTCCTCAACCCGCTGATCCTGGGCTCGGCCAAGGACAGCACGGGTGCGACTCTCTCCATCCCGCAGGTGGCCGCAGCAACGGCGCTGGTGGCCGGCGTGATGACGGTGTTCATGGGGATCTACGGACGGTTCCCCCTCGCCCTGGCGGCCGGCCTCGGCGTCAACGTCATCGTCGCCAAGGACATCGCCTCCCAGATGACCTGGGCCGACGCCATGGGCCTGGTGGTCATCGAGGGCATCCTGATCGGCATCCTGGTGCTGTCCGGGCTGCGTACGGCGATCTTCCACTCGGTTCCGGCCCAGTTGAAGATCGCCATCGGCGTCGGCATCGGGCTCTTCCTGGCGTTGATCGGCTTCGTCGACTCCGGCTTCGTCATGCGGGTCCCGGACGTCGCGGGCACCACCGTTCCGGTGGGCATGGGCTTCAACGGCGTGATCATCACCTGGCCGGGGATGGTCTTCGCGATCGGCCTGCTCGCGACGATCGTGATGCTCGCCCGCAAGGTACGCGGCGCGATCCTGCTCGGCATCGTCGGCACCACGATCCTGGCGATCATCGTCGAGGCGATCGCCAAGGCCGGCCCGTCCGGTCCGGGCGGCAACCCGCACGGCTGGGGTCTGAACGTGCCGAGCTGGCCGGACAAGGTGGTCAGCGTGCCGGACCTGAGCCTGCTCGGCAACTTCAACCTGGTCGGCGGGTTCAAGGCGGCCGGCGCGGCGGTCGCCCTCGTCTTCGTCTTCGTGCTGATGCTCAGCGACTTCTTCGACACGATGGGCACCATGGTCGCGGTCGGCGAGGAGGCCGGCCCCGACGGCAAGCTCATCAGCGAGGACGGCATGCCGCCGCGGTCCAAGGAGATCCTGATCGTGGACTCGGTGGCCGCGGCCGCCGGCGGCGCGGCGAGCGTCTCCAGCAACACGTCCTACATCGAGAGCGCCGCGGGTGTCGGCGAGGGCGCGCGGACCGGCCTGGCGAGCGTCGTGACCGGCGTGCTGTTCCTGCTGGCGATGTTCCTGTCGCCGCTGGTCACGGTCGTTCCGTTCGAGGCGGCGGCGACCGCGCTGGTGATCGTCGGCTTCCTGATGATGACCGGCGTACGCCAGATCGACTGGACCGACTACGAGATCGCGATCCCGGCGTTCTTCACGATCATCCTGATGCCGTTCACCTACTCGATCACCAACGGCATCGGCGGCGGCGTGATCACCTTCGTGCTGATCAAGGCGGCGAAGGGCAAGGCTCGTGACGTCCACCCGTTGCTGTGGGGCGTGGCAGCATTGTTCGTGCTGTACTTCCTCCGAGGCGTCATCACCGAGTTGATCTGACCCGGTTCCGTTTCGGGGGCCGGCTGCTTGTGGCGGCTGGATCAGGGTTCCGGGGCCGAATCTTCACCCAAGATTCGACCTGGAACCCTGATCCAGCGCTCCGAGCGAGAGCAGCCGAGTTGATCAAGGCCGAACGGCGGCGAGCGTGACCCGTCCGGGCGGTGCAAGATCAACCGGATGGATCAACATGGTGTTTCACCTCATAAAACGATGTCGTTAGCCAGGCTCATTAGCTAGCCTAATAATCGTGACGGAGTGGCCGATGGTGGCGGAACCTGCAACCGAACTTGCGGTTCGATTGCGTGACGCCATCACGCGGCTCAATCGGCGGGTCCGGCAGGCCCGGCCGGTTGGCGATCTGACGGTGACCCAGCTGTCCGCTCTGACCAGCCTCGAACTGGCCGGTGCCCTGACCCCCCGGGAACTGGCCGACGTGGAACGCGTCCAACCGCCGACGATGACCAAGATCGTCGCGAAGTTGGAGGCCCGTGGCCTGGTGCAGCGTACGCCGCACCCGACGGACAAACGGCAGGTCATCCTGTCGAGCACGGGTCTGGGCCGCGACATCCTCGGGCAGTACGAGCGGGTGCGAGACGAATGGCTGGCAGCCCGCCTGGCTGAGTTGACCCCCGATGAACGTGACGTGCTTTCGCACGCCGCCGAGGTGTTGTCCAGGATCGCCCGCAACTAGAGCGCGCATCGCCTGTACGTGGGCCGGCCCGCTTCGTCCGATGTGGATGTCGGCTAGGCGGAGGGCAGCGCTCGTGAAAACCATGTTCCGGTCACTGATGGTGCGGAACTATCGTCTGTTCGCGACCGGTCAGCTGGTGAAGCTGATCGGTTCGTGGATGATGTTCGTCGCGCAGGACTGGCTGGTTCTCTCGCTGTCGGACAACAGCGCCACCGCGCTCGGCATCGTGACCGCTCTCCAGTTCGTACCGGCCGCCCTGCTGACCCTGCCGGGCGGGCGCCTCGCCGACCGCTACGACAAGCGTCTGATCCTGCTGGTCGCCAACAGCTTCTGGACCTTCCTGGCGCTGCTCTTCTCGATCCTGGTGCTGGCCGGCACCGTGCAGATCTGGCACATCTACGTCTTCGCGCTGCTCCTCGGCATCGCCCAGGCCATCGAGACCCCCGTACGCCAGTCCTTCGTCTCGGAACTGGTCGGCTCGCCGCTGCTGCCCAACGCGTTGTCGCTGTCGGCGGCCACGTTCAACTCCGCCCGCATCATCGGCCCGGCGCTGGCCGGCGTCGCGATCGCCGCGTTCGGCACCGGACCGGTCTTCCTCATCGCCGCCGTCAGCTCGCTGTCGCCGCTGCTCGGGTTGGCCCGCATGCGCCCGGGCGACCTCTTCCGCAAGGATCTGGCGTCGAAGGACGAGCGAGCCGACGCGCGCATCCTCGACGGGCTGAAGTACGCCTGGCACCGCGCCGACCTGCGGCTGCCCATGCTGCTCATGGGCGTCATCGGCATGGCCGGGTTCAACTTCCAGCTGACGTTGGCCGCGCTGGCCAAGACCGTGTTCAACACCGGCGCCGCGTCGTTCGGCCTCTTCACCACCGCGCTCGCGGTGGGCGCGCTCGGCGGTGCGCTCGCGGGCACCTTCCGCAAGGGCCGCCCGTCGGTCTATCTCATGCTCACCGCGGCCATCGCCTTCAGCACGCTGGAGCTGTTCGTCGGGCTGGTCCCGGCGTACTGGGGGGTCATCCTGCTGCTCGTGCCGACCGGCTTCTTCATGGTCTTCTTCGCCCAGTCGGCCAACCAGCGGGTCCAGCTCGGCACCGAGGCGGCCTACCGCGGCCGGGTGATGGCGCTCTACGTGCTGGTCTTCCTCGGCACCACGCCGATCTCCTCGCCCGCGATCGGCTGGGCGGCCGAGCACCTGGGCGCGGGCACGTCGATCTGGCTCGGTGGCGCGGTCTCCTTGATCGCCGCGCTGGTCGCGCTCGCGTGGCAGTTGCGTCACGCGGGGGAGCGGCTCCAGCTGACGGTACGCCCAGTGCCGAAACTGACCGTGTCAACGGCGCGGGGGTAATCCGGGACGGGTTGTCGTACCGCCGTGATGAGGTGAGGTTATGGAGACCACGAGATTCCTCGAAGTGCTCGGCGACGACTACCGGCGGCTGCTCGGCGTCGCCGCCGGCGACCTCACCGTCACGGTGCCCACCTGTCCTGATTGGACACTCGCCGACCTGGTGGAGCACGTCTCGATGGTCTACCTGCACAAGGTGGCGACCATGCGACTCGGGACGTTCCCGAGTCCGTGGCCGCCGGAGGACCTGCCCCCGGAGGCTCCGGCCGACCGCCTCGCCCGGGCGTACGCCGAACTGACGGCGGAGTTCGCGCGGCACACGCCCGAGACGGCCGTGCAGACCTGGTACGAGCCGGATCAGACGGTCGGCTTCTGGATCCGGCGGATGGTGCACGAGTCGGTGATCCACCGGGTCGACGGCGAGCTGGCGGCCGGGCTGCCGCCGACCGAGGTCCCCGACGACGTCGCCCTCGACGGGATCGACGAGAACCTGCAAGCTTTTCTGGCGTACCAGGTCGGCCGATGGCCGGAGGAGTTCGCGGCGGCGCTCGCCGACTGCGGCGGCGAGACCCTGCTCGTCTCGGCGGGCGGCCGCGGTTGGCTGGTGCGGCTGCGACCCGGCACGGTCACCGTCGAGGCGGCCGAGTCGGATGCCGACGCCGACGCGACCATCTCGGGCCCGCCTTCGGGCGTACTGCTCTGGCTGTGGCGGCGCACCGACGACGGCGCCGTCCGCCTCTCCGGTAAGGCCAGCGTTTCCGGCAAACTGCGTGATCTCCAGCGAATCGCCACACAATGAGCCTGGGCGGTATCACTGGGCGGAAATTCGTAGCGATCACTTCAGACGACGACTAGGCTCGGAGGACGTGGCGGTGGTTAAGGCATTGGAGCTGGCCGTGGCGCTTATCGCGCTGGTCACCCTGCCGTGTGCGATCGCCGCCATGATCTGCGCCGACGAGCTCATCATCTCCGTCCGCGAGTCGCTGCGCCGCCGCCGCGAACACTGGCTTGAGCAGCGCATCCTGCATCAGATGGAGCGATCGCTGACCCCACCGCGCGCCTTCCTCGCGCCGGTCGCCGCCCTCTTCGCCACCGCCGGCACGGCTCCTGTCGCTGCCGGGACCGGGCGTGGCGGCGTACCGGAGGAGGAGGCGCCGCACGGGTGGCTGGCGATGCCCGCGGCCGTCTGGGCGAGCATCACAGCCCGGTTGCAGGAGGCGGTTCCGCCGCCGCCCGCGCCGGCGGCTGTCACGCACCCGCCGTTCGAGCGCATCGCCGCCGACCTGCGCCGGCTCGGCTCGGACCGACTCGGCATCGGGCAGCGCAACGATGTCTGGCACGGCGCGGTGGAACGGGCTTACGACGTCAAGCTGAGAGAGGCGTGCCGGGCACTCGGCATCGTCGAACATCTGGAGGAGTTGGCGGATATGGATCGAGAGATCGAGCGGTTGCGGATCGAGGGCGAGTTGATCGCCGCGGGGGTTCGGCTGCGGTGAGGATGTTCGTAGCCCTGTTCCCGCCCCCGCCCGCCGTCGCCGATCTCGAGTCCTTCGTCTCCCGGCTGAACCTCGGCAAGGCCACCGCCGCCGGTCGCGACGTCCAGCTCGACGCGCCGGAGCGCTGGCATGTGACGCTCGCGTTCCTCGGCGAGGTCGACGAGGCCGGCGTCGCCGCCGCCGAGGGCGCGGTCGGCCGCGTCGCGGAGGCTTGGCCCCAGGAGCATGCCGGAGTGCCGCCGTTGCGGCTGGCCGACGGCGGCCGGTTCGGCACCGGGTCGAGCACGATCCTCTGGGCCGGTCTGCACGGCGACCTGGGCCGCCTGACCGATCTCGCCGGGCAGATCAATCACCAGCTGGCCGATGTCGGGCTGCCGAGCAGCGACGGCAAGCCGTTCCGGCCCCACCTGACCCTCGCCCGGTGCGGCGACCGGCTCTCCAGCGACGAGGTCGCCGCCGATCTGGCCCAACTCCACCAATACGCCGGTCCGACCTGGAAGGTCGACGAACTGGTACTGGTCCGGAGCCATCTCGACGGCGACCGCAGCTACGAGCGTCTCCGCTCCTGGCCGCTGTCCTAGGGGCGCCTAGGGAACGCGGTCACCAGGCCCAGGCTTCGGGGCCGGGGCCGCCCTTGCCTACGGGCGGGAAGAGCTCGTCCAGCCGAGCCAGGGTCTCCGACGAGAGCGTCACGTCGAGCGCGCCGACCGCCGAGTCCAACTGTGCCTGCGTACGCGGGCCGATGATGGGCGCGGTGACCCCCGGCCGGGACAGCAGCCAGGCCAGGGCGAGGTTCGCCGGGTCGACGCCGATCTGCTCGGCGAGCTTCTCGTACGCCTCGATCGTCTCCCGGTTCGCCGTGGCCGCGTCGCTCGCCCGGCCTTCGTTGACCCGGGCCGCGTCGCCGGTGGCCTGCTTGCGCAGCATGCCGGAGAGTGCTCCGCCGTGCAGCGGCGACCACGGGATGATGCCGATGCCGTAGTGCTGCGCCGCCGGGACGACCTCGAGTTCGACCGTACGCTCGAACAGGTTGTAGATGCACTGCTCCGAGACGAGCCCGAGGAGGCCGCGCTCCTTCGCCGACGCCTGGGCGAGCCCGAGGTGCCAGCCGGCGAAGTTGGACGAGCCGACGTAGAGCACCTTGCCGGCCTGCACCAATGTGGACATCGCCTGCCAGATCTCGTCCCACGGGGTGGACCGGTCGACGTGATGCATCTGGTAGAGGTCGATGTGGTCGGTCTGGAGGCGCCGCAACGAGTCGTCGCAGGCCTTGACGATGTGCCGGGCGGACAGGCCCGAGTCGTTGGGCCAGTCGCTCATCTTCCCGAAGACCTTGGTGGCCAGGACGACCTTGTCCCGGCGGCCGCCTCCGGTGGCGAACCAGCGTCCGATGATCTGCTCGGTGACGCCCTCGCCGGTCTTCCAGCCGTACACGTCCGCCGTGTCGAAGAAGTTGAGTCCCAGCTCCAGCGCACGATCCATGATCGTGTAGCTGTCGGGTTCGGTGGTCTTGGGACCGAAGTTCATGGTGCCGAGGCAGAGCCGGCTCACACTCAGGCCGGTCCGGCCGAGTTTCGTGTACTCCATGGACCGACCCTATCCCCGGTCCTTACCGTTGCGACGGTCCAGTGCGAAAGCGGGCCGGCGTCAGGAGGACTCACGTGCGGCGGGCGCTCCGCCGAACAGCACGTCGTCCCAGCTCGGCAGGCGCTTGCGCGGCTTCTCGCCGGTGCCCTCGGCCGCTGCGGAGGCACGCCGCGGACGGAGCACCGCCAGCGACGGAACCGCGGGGACCTCCTTCGGCGCGTCGGGCTCGTCGTCGAACGCCGTGCCCTGACCGCCGATCATCGCGGCCGCGCCGCCGACGACCGTCCGCCGGTCACCCGGCGTGTCCAGGCCCCGGCCCGGCGAACCCGGCCGGTCGAGCGCGGCCACCAGGGCGTCCCGCCCGGCCCGGATCGGGTCGCGGCTGGGCCGGCGACCGGCGTCGGCCGCGGCGGGCAGGCCGTGGCCGCCACGCGAGGTCTCGCCCCGGGTGGGCGGCGCGTCCGGCGCCGACGTCCGGTCGGCGCACAGGTACTGCGCCATGTCGTCGTAGGGCGTGACGGACTGGCGAGTCTTGTCCAGCTCCCAGATCGCCTGCGCGGTGGCCTTGCCACTCGGCCAGGTCGCGACGACACGCCAGGTGCCGTCCTCCCGCCGGTACGCGTCCCAGGAGATCTTCTCGGCGTCGACCCCGTGCTGGGCCAGCCGAGCGTCGACGACCTCGGCGAGCGAGCCGGACAGACCGCGGTCGGCCGTCTTCAGCTTGGTACGCCGCGCGTGCTGGGCGAGCATCGCCCGCTCCTGGAGGACGGGACCGGCGTACCGCAGTACGCGGTCGACCGGGACTCCGGCCACCCGGGCGACGTCGTCGGCGCTCTCGCCACCGCGAATGCGCGCCTGGATGTCCCGCGGCGACAGCGCGGCACTCCCGTCGATCTGTCCAGCCGCGACGGTCAGCGTCGCGGTCGGACCGGTACGCTCTGCCTGCACCGCGCCGGTGACCCGATCGTCGATGGGCAGCGCCAGGAGACGGCCGACCTCGTCTGCGAGAACAAGAGCTTGGCCGTCCTCGGAGAGGGCGACGAACCGAACTGGCCGCATCGCTTGCCTCCGTCCCTGAGCGGACCGACGTCGGCGGGGAGATGGCGCCGACGCTTCCTTGGACACGGTACGCGGTGGGCGCACATCCGCACACCCGCCACGCCGCCAGAGTTCATGTTTTGGGGAATCGATCATGTATGGGGGTGATCGAGCCTGGATACGTGCACGTGACGCGCCGGTTGATCACGCACGCTAGTTCATGATCGTGCAGAAATGGCGGGGACGCGCGGAAGCGCGAGCGCCCGGAGATCAGGAGCGGGTGACTTTGACGACGATCTCCGAATCGGTGATCGAGGTGAGGTTGACGGTGAGCCCGCCGATGCTCGCCGAGGCGTCGCGCTGCACGGTGACCTGTTGACCGCCGACCTTGAGCGTGACGGAGTCGTCGTCGGCGCTGACCACCGAGATCTCGACGCCGAGCACGTTTATCTTGGCGTTGTCGGCGCTGCGATCGAAGGTGATCGTGCACTCGGATGTGCTGGGGCAGTTCGCCGACGCGTTCTCGGCCGAGCATCCGGCGAGCGTCGCGGGACCGGCTAGGCCCAGGGTGAGCAGGGCGGCAGCCGTCCAGCGAGAACCGCGCCGCAGCGATGCGATCATGTCTGCGATCATATTCGGCGAAACGGTGGGAGGGGTGCGAAAGCATGCTGGAGCAGGTCGAAACGATCGTTCGCGAGGTCGCCGAGGAGGTCGTGCTGCCGAAGTTCCGGTCGCTGACCGCCGGTGAGATCGAGGAGAAGTCGCCCGGTGAGCTGGTGACCGTGGCCGACCGTGCGAGCGAGGTGTTGCTCGCGAAGCGGCTTTCCGCACTGCTGCCGGAGGCCCAGATCGTCGGTGAGGAAGCGGTCGCGGCGGACCCGGGCGTACTCGATCGGCTGGCCGGGGACCGACCGGTGTGGTTGATCGACCCGGTCGACGGGACCAGCAACTTCGCAGCCGGCCGGGAGCCTTTCGGGATCATGGTCGCCCTGGTCCGATCGGGCCGACCGGTGCTCGGCGTGATCTACGAGCCCGTCCCGGGTGCGATGACCGTCGCCGAAGAGGGCTCGGGAACCTATGTGGATGGCGTGCGTACGCGCATGGGCACGGAACCGCTCACGCTCGGGGAGCTGCGGGGTGGCATTCTGACCCGATTCCTCCCCGACGGCGTACGCGAGCGGGTCGAGGCCGGGGTGTCCGGGTTGGGCGCCGCGCTGCCCGGCTTCCACTGCGCCGCCCACGAATACCGCGAGATCGTCACCGGTGGCGAGGAGTTCGCGTTCTTCTGGCGTAGCCTTCCGTGGGACCACGCCGCCGGCGCATTGATCGTCCGTGAGGCCGGTGGTGTCGCACGTCGCTTCGACGGCACGGATTATGTCGTCGGCGACGGCCGGACGGGTCTGCTCGCCGCTCGCGATCAACTGAGCTTCGAGCTGCTGCGGGAGGCACTTGTCGACGGGCTACCGTCACATTGGGTGACCGCCTGACGAGCGATCTGGGACTGCCAGGCGCCCAGCGCGGTCAGGTACGCTGTCCGGCGGTTTCCCCGACAGGTGACCCCCCACCTGCGGTGATGAAAGGAACCGACCGTGACTCTGGCGGCACTTCCACGTCGATGGCTGGCGCCGGTGCTGGCGCTCGTCGTGGCCGTGACGTTGTTCGTCACGCCTTCGGGCGCGTACGCCGAACCCGATGAGGGCGGCAACGCGACGCAGCTGATCCAGAACATCGAAGCGGCGTCGCGTGGCTACCTCGAAGCGCAGGACGGGCTGGAGGCGTCCCAGTACAAGCAGGCGGCGCTGCAGAAGGAGCTGGTCCAGGTCAACGCCGAGCTGACGCCGCTGCGCAAGGAGGTCGCCGCGATCGCGGTCGAGGCGTACACCAACGGGCGGCTCACCACGATCGGCGCGATGCTGTCGGCTTCCAGCTCCGACTCGTTCCTGGAACGGGCGACGATGCTGGAGGAGATGAACTATCGCGAGGACGACTCGCTGCGTAAGTTGACGCGGCTGGAGTCGAAGGCGAAGGCCGACAAGGAGGCCATCGACGCCGAGGCGGCGATCCAGAAGGCGCAGAAGGCCGAGATGAAGAAGCGGCTCGACGCGCTGGAGCTGACGCTGTCGAAGTCCGGCGGACGTAAGGCCGCGACCGGCTGGCTCAAGATCCCGGCGCCGAAGGCGATCCCGACCAAGCGCAACGCCGACGGCAGCCTTCCGTCGGAGAGCGCCAACGTCAAGGACCCGACCGGGACCGGTGGCAAGATCACGCCGCGGACGAAGCACGCCCTCGACGAGGCGAAGCGCGTCGGTTTCACCCGGTTCACCAAGTGCTGGCGTACGCAGAGCTGGGGCGAGCATCCCAAGGGCCGGGCCTGTGACTACTCGGTCAGTGTGGGCGGGTTCGAAGGCGTGCCCAATTCCTCCGAACGCATCTACGGCGACAAGCTGGCGGCGTTCTTCATCCAGAACGCGAGGGCGCTGGGCGTCCTCTACGTGATCTGGTACCGGATGATCTGGACGCCCGGCGCCGGCTGGCACAACTACAGCGGGTGCTGTGGGGCGGCGGCCGAGCATCAGAATCACGTCCACCTCTCCATGTACTGAGTTATGTCGGCGGCCCACATAGTGAGGCCGCCGCCGCCCACCTAACGTCTCCGGGCAACATCCCCGTAACAGTGGAGACGCTGATGAGCGCTACTTATACGCGGCGGTCGCTGACCGCGGCCGCGGTGCTGGCCGTCGCCGCCGCGGCGGTGGGCTGCTCCAGCCCGCAGGACGCCGCTTCGGGCGACCAGAACGCCCCGTTCAAGGTCGGCTTGGTCTACTCCCAGTCCGGCGCGCTGGCCAGCTACGGCCAGCAATACAAGGCCGGCTTCGCCGCCGGTCTGGCGTACGCGACCAACGGAACCGGCAAGGTCAACGGGCGGGCCGTCGAGGTCTCCGAGGCCGACGACGCCGGCGACCCGAACAAGGCGGTGTCGGCTGCCAAGGACATGATCGGCAAGGGCGTCAAGATCCTGGCCGGTTCGACGGCGTCCGGCGTCGCGTTGCAGGTCGCGCCGATCGCGGCGCAGAACAAGGTGCTTTTCGTCTCCGGACCGGCCGCCACCGACGGGGTCACCGGGGTCAACCGATACACGTTCCGCTCGGGCCGGCAGTCGTACCAGGACGTGCTGACCGCGAAGTCCTTCATCGGCGACGCGAGCGGCAAGAAGGTGCTGGTCTTCGCTCAGGACAGCGCGTTCGGCAAGGCCAACGAGGCGGCCGTCAAGGCGGTCATCGGCGGTGCGGGCGCGACGGTGAGCAGCATTCTCGTCCCGGCCACCGCGACGGACTTCACCCCGGCCGCCGTGCAGGCGAAGAACGCGAAGGCCGACCTGGTCTTCGTGGCCTGGGCGGGGACGACCGCGGGCGCGATGTGGCAGTCGCTGGACCAGCAGGGCGTCCTCGGCGCGACGCAGGTCGTCACCGGCCTGGACCAGAAGTCGACCTGGCCGACCTTCGGCGCCGCGGGCGGCAAGATCTCGTTCCTCTCGCACTACTTCGACGGTGCCGCGGACAACGCGGTCGCGAAGGCGGCCCGGGAGAAGGTCGGCGGCCCGCTCGACCTGTTCCACCCGGACGGCTTCACCGCCGCACAGCTGATCGTGCGGGCGCTCAGCGAGGGCGGCGACGACGTCGAGAAGCAGATCAAGGCCCTGGAGGGCTACAGCTTCGACGGCGTCAAGGGCAAGCTCACCGTCCGTGCCGAGGACCACGCGCTGCTGCAGCCGATGTTCCAGGTCAAGTTCGGCTCGGGCGGCCAGCCGGAGCTGATCAAGGCCGTGGACCCGCAGGACTGCGCGCCGCCCGCCGCCGCGATGAAGTCCTGATGTCCGACCACGTCGGTACCGGCCCGGCGGTCCTCGCGACCGCCGGGCTCACCTGGCGCATCGGCAACGCCACGATCGTCGACGGCGTGAGCCTCGACCTGCGCGCGGGAGAGTTCCTGGGCGTGATCGGGCCGAACGGCGCGGGCAAGACATCGCTCTTCAACTTGATCAGCGGGCTGCGCGCGGCCACGGCGGGCACCGTCGAACTCCTCGGCCACGACGTCACCCGGCTCGCTCCCCATCGCCGCGCGCGGCGCGGGCTCGGCCGCACGTTCCAAGCCTCGTCCGTCTTCGGTTCCCTGTCGGTACGCGAGAACGCGCGACTGGCGGCCCAAGCGCAGCACGGGGGTTCCCTGCACGCGTGGCGCAGCACGAAGGGGTTCCGGGCGGTCGCCGAGCGGGCGGACGAGTGCCTGGCCGCGGTCGGCCTGTCCAGCCGGGGCGAAGCCGTCGCCGGCACGCTGGCCCACGGCGAGAAGCGGAAGCTGGAGATCGCGTTGCTACTGGCCGGATCGCCCCGGGTGATGCTGCTGGACGAGCCGATGGCCGGGGTCGCCGCCGAGGACGTTCCCGACCTGGTCGAAGTCATCCGCGGCCTGACCGGCCACATCGGAGGGGCCGTCCTCATGGTGGAACACCACATGGAGGTCATCCTCGGGCTCGCCGACCGGCTCGCGGTGATGCATCACGGCGCGCTGCTGGCCTGCGACACCCCGGACGTGGTCATGGCGAATCCCGTCGTGCAGGAGGCGTACCTGGGGGAGGAGCTGTGAGTCTGCTCAAGGTCAGCGATCTAGCGGTCGTCCTGTCGGGGTTGAGCATCCTGCAAGGGGTCTCCTTCGACGTCGCGGACACCGGGGTCACCGTGCTGCTCGGCCGCAACGGCGTCGGTAAGACCACCACGCTTCGCGCGATCCTCGGCCTCGCGCCCGCCACCGGCTCGCTCACCTTCGACGGCGACGAGATCGTGGGGCGGCGCACCCACGAGTTGGTCCAGAAAGGACTCGGCTATGTGCCCGAGGACCGCTGCGTCTTCGCGGGGTTGACGGTCGCGGAGAATCTGCGGCTGGCCGAACGCACCAAGACTTCGGCGTACGACTTGGTCTTCGAGCTGTTCCCGGAGCTGAAGAAGCGCGCGAGCCAGAAGGCCGGCTCGCTGTCGGGCGGACAGCAGCAGATGCTGGCGCTCGGCCGGGTCCTGCTCACCGAGAACCGTCTGCTGCTGGTCGACGAACCCACGAAAGGCCTGGCCCCCAAGGTGGTCACGGAAGTGGCGGACGCGCTCGCGCGGGTCGCGGTCCGCGTCCCGATCCTGCTGGTCGAGCAGAATCTCGCGGTGGTACGCCGGCTGGCCGGTGACGCCGTGGTCCTCGCCGCGGGCCAGGTCGCCTGGACCGGCAGCGCGTCAGAGTTGCTCGGCGATCACGACCTCACCAAGTCCCTACTGGGTGTGGGCGCAACGGGGAGTCACGCATGAGCACCATTGTTCTGCTCGCGGTGACCGGACTGGGTCTGTCGGCGCTGTACTTCCTCATCGCCTCGGGCCTGTCGCTCGTCTTCGGGTTGGCCGACGTCCTCAACTTCGCGCACGGCTGGTTCCTCACCGTCGGGGCGTACGCCGCCTATTGGGCGACGCCGAAGGTGGGCTTCGCCGGGGGAGTGGTGGCGGGCGTACTGGCCGGTGCGGTGGTCGCCGCCCTCGTCGAGTTGGTCATGATCCGGCCCCTCTACCAGCGCACGATCGCCCAGGTGCTCGTCACCGTCGGGCTGTCCCTCGCCGGGGTGGCGTTGTTCCAGGCGTTGTTCAGCCCGGACGCGCGTACCTTCCCGAGTCCGAAATGGACGCAGCAGGTCGTGGACCTCCTCGGCGCCCGGGTCCCGGTCAAGTCGCTGCTGCTGATCGCGGGCGCGGTCGTGGTGCTCGCGGCGCTGCTCGCCTTCCTGCGGTGGACCCGGTACGGCCTGATCATCCGGGCCGGCGTGGAGAACCGGGAGATGGTGACCGCGCTGGGCATCGACGTCCGCAAGGCGTTCACCCTGGTCTTCGCGATCGGCGGCGCGGCGGCCGGGCTGGCCGGGGCGCTCAGCGGCGTCTACTTCGAGTCCGTGACCCCCACGGGCGGGGCCTCACTGCTGATCTTCGCCTTCATCGTGGTGGTGATCGGCGGCATGGGCTCCATCACCGGCTCGGCGGTCGCGGCAGTCGCCGTCGGCCTGCTCCAGCAGTTCGTGAACTACTACGGCTCAGCCGGGGCGGGCGACGTCTGCGCCGTGGCGCTGCTCGCGATCGTCCTCCTCGCCCGGCGGCAAACGAGGCAAGCATGATCTATCTGCGGAGATACTGGCCGATCGGCGCGGTCGCCGTCCTGGCGTTCCTCCCGTACGCCGGAATCAGCGTCCCCGGCGTCTTCGACGGTCCGCTGAACAGCCCGGGAACGCTGCAATTGCTGGCGTTGTGCCTGCTCTTCGGCGGGCTGGCGACCGGATACGACCTGCTCTTCGGGCGTACGGGGCTGCTCAGTTTCGGGCACGCGTTGTTCGTGGCGCTCGGGGCGTACGGGGCCGACGTGCTGATCGGCAAGGCGGGACTGCCGCTGGCGGTCGCCGCTCCGGCCGCGATCCTGCTCGGCACCACGGTCGCCGCGGCCGTCGGCGCGATCGCGTTGCGGGTCACCGGCATCGCCTTCGCCATGGTGACACTCGCCTTCGCCCAGGTCGGTGCCATTCTGGCGGCCCGGGACGCGTGGGGGCTCACCGGCGGCGACGAGGGACTGGCGCTGGACGTCTCCGGGTTGCCCTCGGGACTAGTCGGCGTCGTCAACACCTACAAGCTCTACTGGGTGAGCCTGGCGTACCTGGTGATCGTGATGATCGTGGTGCGGCGGACCGTGTCCTCGCCGACCGGCCGGGTGCTCGCGGGCCTACGGGACGACGAGCGGCGAGTGGGCGTGCTGGGCCTGAACCCCTACGTCTTCAAGCTTTTCGCCTTCGTCCTCGCGGGCGCGCTGGCCGCTGCGGGCGGCGTGGTGCATCTGCTGCTCGTGCAGGGGGCCGATCCCAAGATCGCCGGCAGTGAGCTGACGTTGTCGCTGCTCGTCATGGTGGTCCTCGGCGGCCCTGGTACGCGCTACGGCCCGCTCCTGGGCGGCGTGCTCTACACCTATCTGGACTATCGGCTCACCCACGTCGCGGGCGGGCTGCCCGGACCGTTGAAGCAGCCGCTGTTCGTGCTCGGCGTGATCTTCATCCTCGCCGTGTACTTCTTCCCCGGCGGCATCGCCCAACTCCGCCTGACCGCCCTCCGGACGGCCCTACGCCGCCCCGCAACCGCTCCCCGCTGACTCGTCGACGCTTCCCGTGAGCACTGGATCAGGGATCTGCCTGCGATCTTGGCCCAAGATCGCAGGCAGATCCCTGATCTGCTGGGAATGTGACCGCTACAGACCGGGGCCGTGGCCGGCCGGGATGCTGCCGAGGCGGCCGGCCTGGAAGTCCTCGAACGCCTGCATCAGCTCGGCCTTGGTGTTCATGACGAACGGCCCGTACGCCGCGATCGGCTCCCGGATCGGCCGGCCGCCCAGGATCAGGACGTCCAGCTTCGGGCTGCGCGACTCCTGCCGAGGCGCCGCCTCGATGGTCAGCGCTCCGCCGGCGCCGAAGACGGCCAGCTGACCGAGGCGTACCGGCTGCTTCTTCGCGCCCACGAAGCCGGAGCCGGCGAGCGTGTAGACGAGCGCGTTGAAGTCCTCCGGCCAGGGCAGCCGCAGCTGCGCGCCGGGCTCCAGGGTGGCGTGGATCAGCGAGATCGGCGTATGCGTGACGCCCGGCCCGGGGTGCCCGACCGACTGCACTCCTGGCGTCTCGGCCGAGGCCTCCCCGTCGAGGTCACCGGCGATGACCCGGATGAGCGAACCACCGTCCGGCGAGGTGAGCAGCGAGACCTGCCCGGCGCGGATGTCCTGGTAGCGCGGGTCGGCCATCTTGAGGCTGCGCGGCAGGTTCACCCAGAGCTGGAAGCCGTGGAAGAGACCGCCCGAGGCGACCAGCTCCTCCGGCGGCGCCTCGATGTGCAGCAGGCCGGAACCGGCTGTCATCCACTGGGTGTCGCCGTTGGTGATCAGGCCGCCGCCGCCGTTCGAGTCCTGGTGACGGAAGGTGCCGTCGAGGAGGTAGGTGACCGTCTCGAAGCCGCGGTGGGGGTGCCACGGGGTGCCCTTCGGCTCGCCCGGGGCGTACTCCACCTCGCCCATCTGGTCCATGTGGATGAAGGGGTCGAGGTGCTTGAGGTCCACACCCGCGAAAGCCCGGCGTACGGGGAAGCCCTCGCCCTCGAAACCGCTCGGGGCCGTCGTCACGGAGACGACCGAGCGCTCTTCCGCGGCGGGACCGGGGTCTGCCACTCGGGGCAGAACGAGCACATTGTCAACGGTGATGGCTGGCATGCGATCAGAGTAGCAGATAGTTGAACCATCAACTAGTGTCGCCTTCGCTATACGGTCGTTGACTGGGACGTGGCGATGCTCCCCCGTTTTGCATGGTTTGGCCGGTTTGTTCGGTCATTGGGCGTTGTCACGGTTCTCGCCGGTCTGGCGCTGAGCCCCGGGACGCTGAGTCCCGGGAGTGCGCTCGCCAAGCCGGGCAGCCCGCCCGGTCCGCCGGCCGGACTCACCCGAGAGCAGCTGATCGAGCGCATCAATCGGGCGTCCGGCCAGCTCGAAGGCGTGATCGAGCGGTACAACCAACTGCGCTCCGACCTGCAGACGACGGTCGCCCAGATCAACGTGCTCAAGCGGCAGATCGGGCCGCTGGAACGGCAGGTCGCCGATCGTCAGGCGAAGGTCGGCGTGATCGCGAGCGCGGCGTACACGACGGCGGGGTCGACCTCGTTCGCCGTGTTGTTGCACGCCGACTCCACGCGCGACGTGCTCGACCAGCTGATGGTGATCCAGCTGCTGGCGGACGACCAGCGCCGCGAGATCACTTCGCTGACGCGGTTGCGGCAGGAGTACATGGCGGCTCAGGAGACGCTGCGAACCCTGATCACGCAGGGCAGGGTGCAGCAGAAGGATCTCGCCACCAGTCGCGCCAAGATCGAATCGGATCTGGCGACCCTCCAGCGATGGCGTACGCACGCCTTCGGCCCATCGGGGTCGCCGCCGCACGCCAATGCCCGGGTCGGCTGGGTGAAGCCGGAGGTGACCGGCATCCCCGCGAGGATCCTGAACTTCGCGTTGGGGCAGCTGGGGAAGGCGTACCGGTGGGCCGGCTCGGGGCCGGACGGGTTCGACTGCTCCGGGCTGGTGCTCGCGGCGTACAAGCGGGTCGGC
The DNA here is from genome assembly GCF_040682475.1 of Hamadaea sp. NPDC051192. Classification (NCBI taxonomy): domain Bacteria; kingdom Bacillati; phylum Actinomycetota; class Actinomycetes; order Micromonosporales; family Micromonosporaceae; genus Hamadaea; species Hamadaea sp. NPDC051192. The sequence continues at coordinate 44,643 of NZ_JBFBAZ010000035.1, read as the reverse complement.
AAGGAGCTGCCGCACAACTCGGCCCGGCAGTACGACGTGGTCCGCAAGATCAAGCGGGATCAGCTGGAGCCGGGCGACCTGATCTTCTTCTACCGTGACCTGCACCATGTCGGGATCTACATCGGCGGCGACCGGATGGTGCACGCGCCGACCCCGGGGGAGAAGGTCCGCATCGACTTCTTCGACGATCTCCCGGTACGCGGCTACGGCCACGTCACCTAGTCTCCGGCAGACCGTAGATTAGGGGGATGACGTGGGAAGAGGCCGCCGCTGAGCTGCGGGACGCGCTCCTAAGCGAGGATCTGATCCGGGCGGTCGCGAACACTGGTTCGCAGCGGCTGACCGTGCGGCCGATCACGGTCAAATCCGGTCCGGCTCTCCAGATCGTCATCGAGGACGGCGTACGCCCGACGACCAAGACGGTCCCGGTCACCACGGACTCCGTCGAGCCGATCCTCGACGAGCGCTACCGGAACTGGCATGTCGAGACGGCCCGGCAGACCGTGAAGGTGCAGATCAGCAAGAAGGGCCGGGTGCTGCTCTCCCATGGCGCCCCGCCGGCGGTGGTTCCGGAGCGCGCCGGCCATGATCGGGAGAAGCGGCATCTGCTCGATCCGGGTGACCCGCTGTTCGACGTGATCGGCGGCGACGCTCGCAAGCGACGGCAGGTCGACGCCTTTCTCCGGGCGCTCGACGCCACTCTGCCGGCCGAGGTGCCCGACAAGCTTCGGGTGGTGGATCTCGGCTGCGGCAACGCGTACCTCACCTTCGCGGCGTACCGCTATCTGACCGGACGCGGCCTGGACGTGCACCTGACCGGTGTGGACGTGCGGGAGGACCAGCGGGAGCGCAACACGCGGCTGGCCCGGGAGCTGGGCTTCGCCGATATCGACTTCGTCGCGGGCACGATCCTGGACGCGCAGGTCGGCGGGCCGGTGGACGTGGTGCTGGCGCTGCACGCCTGTGACACCGCCACTGATGAGGCCCTGGCACGGGCGGTCGAGTGGGACGCGCGCTGGATTCTGGCCGCGCCTTGTTGCCACAAGGACATCTCCCGCCAACTCCGCGAGCACCAGCCGACCAGGCCCGAGGCCACTGCGCTGACCCGATCCGGGATCCTGCGCGAGCGCTTCGCCGACGTGCTGACCGACGCCCTGCGGTCGTCGATCCTCCGCGAGCACGGGTACGCCGTCGACGTCGTGGAGTTCGTCGACTCCGCGCACACGCCGCGGAACCTTCTGCTGAAGGCGGTACGCGGGAACCCCGAAAGCGCGGGAAGCGACTATCAGGCGTTGGTGTCCGAATGGGGTGTGCGCCCTCACCTCGCGGAGCTGTTGCACCAGATACCCTAGGGGGGTATGGTCGAGGCATGACGGAAACAACTGCCCTCGACAACCACGGGCACAGCTACAGCGCGGCCGAGGACAAGCAGGCCCTGCTCAGCCGGCTGCGTCGGGTCGAAGGCCAGGTGCGCGGCATTCAGCGCATGGTCGAGCAGGACACCTACTGCATCGACGTGCTGACCCAGATCTCGGCAGCCACGAAAGCGCTGCAGGCGGTCGCGGTCGGCCTTCTGGAGGACCACCTCGGGCACTGCGTCGTGCAGGCCGCCCGTGACGGTGATCCGACGGCCAAGGTCAAGGAGGCGAGCGACGCGATCGCCCGCCTGGTCCGCTAGCGCGACAGCGCTTCCGCAACGAGGAGAGCCACCATGTCTGTCGAGACGACCTATCAGATCAAGGGCATGACCTGCGGCCACTGCGCCCAGGCGGTGACCGGCGAGCTGACCCTGCTGCCGGGCGTACGCACCGTCGAGGTCGACGTGCCGGGCGGCGTCGCCAAGGTGAACAGCGACGCGCCGCTGGCCCTGGACGAGGTGCGTACCGCCGTCGACGAGGCCGGCTACGAGCTGGTCGGGATCGATGGCTGACACCCAGACCCGGGTGAACAAGGCCCGCCCGCGGACCGCCGACGCCGGTGGCCTGCGGGTGGGCGTCATCGTCGGCGGCCTGGTCGTCGCCTTGATCGCCGGGTTCGCCCTCGGCAAGGCGATGGATTCGTCGTCGGCCTCCGGCGGCACTCCGGCCGGAGCGACGCCGACCTTCAACGAAGCCAGTCCGCATACGCACGCGGTGACGGGCATGACCGGCAGCGAGGTCGGCGGACTGTCGATCAACGCGGCCGGCTACACGCTCGTGCCGAAGCAGACCGCGTTCAAGGTGGGCGTACAGGACTTCCGGTTCCTCGTGACCGGACCGGATCGCAAGCCCGTGTCGACCTTCGCGGTCGTCCACGACCGGCCGTTGCACTTCGTGCTGGCGCGCCGGGACCTGTCCGGCTACCAGCATCTCCATCCGACGATGGCGCCGGACGGAACCTGGTCGGTCCAGCTGAACCTGGCCCAGCCCGGGATCTGGCGGGCGATCGCCGACTTCACGGCGATCGGCGCGGCCGGGGCGCAGACCGCGATCACGCTCGGCACCGACCTCACCGTGGCCGGTTCCTACCAGCCGACCGCCGTTCCAGCGGTGGCGCGGCAGGTGGCCGTCGACGGCTACACCGTGGCGTACGAGGGGACGATGCAGATCGGCGCGACCGCGCCGCTGCTGTTCCGGGTGTACGCCGACGGCAAGCCCGTCACGGTCGACCCCTACCTCGGCAGCTACGGCCACCTCGTCTTCCTGCGCGAGCTGGACCTCGCGTACGTGCACACCCATCCGGAGACACAGCTCCAGGGTGGTGCGGTGAAATTTTGGGCAGCCGTGCCCAGCACCGGGACGTACCGGATGTTCTTCGACTTCCAGGTGAGCGGCAAGGTTCACACCGCCGCGTTCACGCTGGACTTCGGGAACTGACCGTCGTCCGCCCAAACCGACCGGATTGGGAGGACACCATGCAACCGCGGAACGCTGCCCGCAGCGTCAACGACCTCAGTGTCATCGAGCTGAGCATCGGCGGGATGACCTGCGCCACCTGCGCCGGCCGCGTCGAGAAGAAGCTCAACAAGCTGCCCGGCGTGACCGCGTCGGTGAACTTCGCGACCGAGACCGCGCACGTCTCGTACGAGCCGGCGGTGACCGTGGACGACCTGGTCGCGACGGTCGTGGCGACCGGATACACGGCGACGCCGCCGGAGCCCGAGGTCGCCGAACCGGCCGACACCGCCGAGACGCCCGAGCACGACCCGCTGTTCCAGCGACTCGTCGGCAGCATCGCGCTGTCGATCCCGGTCGTGCTGCTCTCGATGATCCCGGCCCTCCAGTTCCCCAACTGGCAGTGGGCCGCGCTCACCCTGGCCGCCCCCGTCGTGACCTGGGGCGCCTGGCCGTTCCACCGCGCGGCGCTGCTCAACGCGCGCCACGCCACGGCCACCATGGACACCCTGATCAGCCTCGGTGTCGCCGCGTCCTTCCTGTGGAGCCTCTACGCGCTCTTCGTCGGCGACGCGGGGATGACCGGGATGAGGATGCGGCTCGACTTGTTCGCCGGGTCCGTCACCGAACAGCACCTCTACCTTGAGGTCGGCGCCGCGCTGACCACGTTCCTGCTGGCCGGGCGCTGGTTCGAGCACCGGGCGAAGCGTACTGCCGGTTCGGCGTTGCGTGCCCTGCTCCACCTCGGCGCGAAGCAGGCCACCCTGCTGGTCGACGGCAAGGAGCGGACGGTCCCGGCCGCCCAGCTCAAGGTCGGCGACGTCTTCGTCGTCCGGCCCGGCGAGAAGATCGCCACCGACGGCGTCGTCGTCGAGGGCGCCAGCGCGGTCGACGCCAGCATGCTCACCGGCGAGAGCGTCCCGGTCGAGGTCGGGCCGGGGTCCGACGTGGTCGGCGCGACCGTCAACGCGGGCGGGCGGCTCATCGTCCGGGCCACGCGGGTCGGCGCCGACACCCAGCTCGCCCAGATCGCCAAGCTGGTCACCGAGGCCCAGTCGGGCAAGGCACCGGTCCAGCGGCTCGCCGACCGGATCAGCGCCGTCTTCGTCCCGGCCGTCATCCTCATCGCGCTCGGCACGTTCGTCGGCTGGCTCGCGGTCACCGGCAACGTCACGGCCGCGTTCACCGCGGCGGTCGCCGTCCTGATCGTCGCCTGCCCGTGCGCGCTCGGCCTGGCCACGCCGACCGCGCTGCTCGTCGGCACCGGGCGCGGCGCGCAGCTCGGCGTACTGATCCGCGGGCCGGAGGTCCTCGAATCCACCCGCCGCGTCGACACGATCCTGCTCGACAAGACCGGCACGGTCACCACGGGTGTCATGGCCCTCGCCGGCCTCTCGCCCGCCGAGGGGTTCACCGCCGAGAAGCTCCTCTGGTACGCCGGAAGCCTGGAACAGGCCAGTGAGCACCCCATCGCGCGAGCCGTCGCGGCAGCGACCCCGGACCTGTCCGGAGTGGCCGACTTCACGGCGTTGCCCGGGCTCGGGGCGTCGGGTGTGGTCGACGGCCGGACGGTCCTCGTCGGCCGGGCCGCGCTGTTGTCCGACAACGGCGTGACGGTGCCCGAAGGGGGCGCGCGCGAGGACATGACCTCGGTCGCCGTCGCCGTCGACGGGATCTTCGCGGGTTGGGTCTACGTCGCCGACACGGTCAAGCCGACCTCGGCCGCCGCGATCGCGGCGCTGCGCCAGGAAGGCCTGCGTCCAGTGCTGCTCACGGGCGACGCGGCCGGTCCGGCTCGCCTCGTCGCCGAGCAGGTCGGCATCCCCGCCGAGGATGTGGTGGCGGGCGTACTGCCGGCGGGGAAGGTCGACGCGGTCCGGGAACTCCAGCAGCGTGGCGCCGTCGTCGCGATGGTCGGCGACGGGGTCAACGACGCCGCCGCCCTGGCCGCGGCCGACCTCGGCCTCGCGATGGGCACCGGCACCGACGCCGCGATCGAGGCGGCCGACCTGACGCTGGTCCGGGGCGACCTCACGGCCACCGTGGACGCGATCCGGCTGTCGCGGGCGACCCTGCGCAACATCAAGCAGAACCTGTTCTGGGCGTTCGCGTACAACCTGGTGTTGATCCCGCTGGCCGCCCTCGGCCTGGTGACGCCGGTGCTGGCCGGGCTGGCGATGGCCTTCAGCAGCATCTTCGTGGTGCTGAACAGCCTGCGCCTGTTCCGGTTCAAGAGTGACAGCCGCGGCTACTCGCGGGGCGGCTCGGCGGCCGCCGCGTAAGTCGTCGCCAGGCTGCTCAGCAGCTCGCGAAGCTCGGGCGGGTTGACCGCGGTGAACCCGACCCCGAGCTTCGTGACGAAGGTGACCAGGCCGAGCAGCGAACCCGTGCCGGTCTGGAAGAGGCAGGTCTGCTCGTCGATCGGGACGAGGAGGCCTGCCTCCGGCGGTATCCGGCCGGCCAGCGCCGCCGCCGGCGCGTGCAGTCGCACCTCCGCCTGATACGGCCAGGCCAGCGACCCCACCCCACGGCGTACGCGGTCGGTCGCCTCCTCGTCGGTCAGCTCGCGCGGCGTGAACCGGGGACCGGCCGGTGGCCGGGGCGTGATCCGATCCGCCCGGAAGGTACGCCAGTCGTCCCGGTCGAGGTCCCAGGCCAGCAGGTACCACCGCTGTCCGGTGTAGACGAGCCGCTGCGGCTCCACGGTCCGGGTGGTGTCGCCGGAGTGCCCGGTGTAGTCGAACCGCAGCCGCTCATGGTCGCGGATCGCGGCGGCGACGATCGTCAGGTTCTGCGGGTCCACCGCCGGTCCGCCGCCCGCCGCGAACACGGTCGCCCGGCGTACGGCGTCGACCCGGCCGCGCAGCCGGGTCGGCAGGGTCTGCTGAAGCTTCGCCAGGGCGCGTACCGACGGCTCCTCGATCCCCGCGACCGAACCCGCGGCGGCGGCGCTGAGCCCGACCGCGACGGCCACCGCCTCCTCGTCGTCCAGCAGCAGCGGCGGCACGGTCTTGCCGGGGCTGAGCCGGTAGCCGCCGGTGATCCCGGTGCTGGAGTGGATCTCATAGCCGAGGATGCGCAGCCGCTCGACGTCGTTGCGTACGGTCCGGCCGGTGACCTCCAGGCGGGCGGACAGCTCCGCGCCGGACCAGTCGCGGCGCGATTGCAGCAGGGCCAGCAACCGCAGAAGTCGGACCGAAGTCTCCAGCATTGAGGAATCATACGTTCCACAAGGCCTTCTAACCTGGTATCCATGAGCACACTTCGCGGACTCGCCACCATCAGCCTCTTCGCCGACGACCTCGACGCCGCCGCCCAGTGGTACGCCGACCTGCTCGGCGTGGAGCCCTACTTCTCGCGGGACGGCTACCGGGAGTTCCGCATCGGCGACTACCAGCACGAGCTGGGCATCATCGACAGGCGCTTCGGCCCGCCCGCCGGTACGCCGAGCGGCGTGATCGCGTACTGGCACGTCGACGACCTCGACGGAGTCTTCGCCCGGCTGCTGGCCATGGGCGCGACCGAATACCAAGGCGTACGCGAGTGGGGTCCGGGCTTCGTCACGGCGTCGGTCGTCGACCCGTTCGGCAACATCCTTGGCGTCATGTCGAACAAGCACTACGTCGAGATCCTGTCGTCCATGGGCGGTGCGGCGTGAATCCGCTGATCTTCGTCGACGCGGACGCGTTCGCCGGCTGGCTCGACGAGCACCACGCCGAGGCGGAGGCGATCTGGCTGAAGATCGCCAAGAAAGGCTCGGCGCACCGCACGTTGTCGAACATGGACGCGGTCGAGGTCGGGCTCTGCTACGGCTGGATCAGCAGCCACCGCAAGCCGCTCGACCAGGACTTCTTCCTCCAGCGGTATTCGCGGCGGCGACCCCGGAGCCCGTGGTCGCAGGTCAACAAGGACCTCGTTGCGAAGCTGACCGCCGAAGGCCGCATGCGGCCGCCCGGCCAGGCCGAGGTCGACGCCGCCCAGGCCGACGGACGGTGGCCCAGTTGAGGGCGGCCTTCGCTACTTGAGGGCGAGGGCCAGTTCGCGGGCGGTGTCGGCGAGCAGCGTCGACGGGTGGATCGGCGTACCGGCCAAGGCACTGATCAAGGCGGTGAACCCCGGCAGCGGATAGCCGTCGGGCTCGGCGACCGCCGGGGCGTGCCTGGCCAACGCCGGCCGGCCCCGCTCCCACGCCGTCAGCACCTCGTCCCGGGACGGCACCCCGAATCCGTGGCCGACCGGTGCCGCGTGCCGGAGGCGTACCAGGCCGGAATCGGTGAGCGTGGTCGCCAGCTTGCAGCCGTTGCCGAGCAGTTCGATCTCGGCCCGGCTGTGCCGGAGCAGCACCGAACAAGGCCGGGGACACGCCGCGGCGCAGACGCCGAACGCGTGCGACGTGATCGAATGCAGTCGATCAAGGTACGCCCGCCAACCGCTCGGCGGCTCATGCGCCACCTTCAGCGACCGCAGCGCCGCCGACTTCTCCGCCTTCGTCTGCGGGCACTCGCGCGTGTCCTCACCCCAGAGGCTGTGCTCCCCGCGTACGTCCGGCGGCAGGCGCGCCGGGTCGCCCGCGTGCCCCAAGACCTGCTCCCACACCAGCAGCGGGGCGTACTCGCTGACGATGTGGACGGCGGCCACCACCCCGGTCATCTCCCGGCGCTCCCAGCGGGCCGCGATGACCTCCAGCAGCAGGGCGTACGCCGGACGCAGCGAGGCCAGCGCCCCCCGGTCGGCCTCGCCGGGTGCCTGCGGCATCCGGCACGCCAATGCCCGCGTACGCAGATCGGCCGGGACGTGTTCCTCGCCGAAGTCCTCCGCGTCCAGATCCAGCAGACGCTGGCCGAAGACGCACAGCTGCTGCACCTGAGCGATCTCCCGAGTGCTCAGCTCGGGGTCGGCCCGCTGCGCGACGAGCGCGGCGACGTCGGCGAACGAATACCGCTCAGCGAGCGCGATCAGGACCCCGTGAACCGTCTCCACGCTGGAAGTTTCCCACGCCCACCGGCGATTTCGGCGCGGACAGCCGGTGAAGGACGGCGTCGAGGTCCTGGTAGTCGCGCTCGGCGATGGCGCCCGCTTCGGCGATATTCGATTCCAGCTCAGCGCGACGGCCGGCGGTGGCGTGCCTGCGGGCCGCAAGCCGTTCTTCGAACCCTTCCTCAAGGCGACTCGTCACCTTGTCGACGTCCCCGCGACTCGCCGACAACTCGCCCGCGAGGGTCGTCTGCGCGGTGGTCAACGCCGCCGCCAGGGCTTCGGCTCGTTCCAGTGCGTCCGCCGACGTTCGCAGTTCCACCGCCACGATGCGGCGTCCGAACGCGGCGAGCATCATCTGGATCTCGGTCAGCCGTGGATCGTCGACGGGCGCCGCCGGCGAATCCGGCGTACGCGGGGGCACGAACGCGCGGCCGATGTTCTGGCCGGTCGCCAGGTTGTGGTACCAGAGTCCGAGTTCGAAGCAGTCGTGCACGCGACGGAGCGCCACATAGGCGTCGCCGGCCCGGTCGTGCGCCGCATCCGTGCCGGTGTCGCGAACGCGCTCGAAAGCACGGAGTACGGCACCAGAAATGGCCTTCGCCTCCTGGAGCGCCTCGATCTTCCGGCTCAAGGTGGCTGGTCTGGGCAGACTTACCCGGAGCGCCCCGGCAACGATCTGCGCGAGGCGGTCCGCGAAACGCCGGGACCGGATCAGGGAGCTGTCGGGGTCCTCGAAGATGTAGGACTCGGCACTGGCGCCGTCGTACGCGAGCAGCGGATCATGCCGGATCAGATAGCCGAAGTTCAGCGAGCGGCCGATGATATCGCTGGTGTGCGGCGCCATTGTTGCCTCCGTCCCGAAATCGAGTAAAGCCGTCCAGACTATCCGCCCGACTGTCCTATGTGAGTGTCGGATCGAAGACAGTGGAAGGGTCGACGGCTGTCGAGGCAGTACCCGGCTGACAAAGAGAATCCGTTACACATCTTCCAATGTGTAACGGATTCCGTGTCGGTGCCGCCGGTCGGCGGCCTGCCTGGTGTCAGTCGGTGGTGGTGGCGGCCGAACCCGGCTTGCGCGGGCTACGGCGACGGCGGCGAGCCTTGGCCGGGCCGTCGGCGGAGCCGGTAGCAGCCGCGACGGGGTCCGGTGCGGACGGGCCAGACGGGTCGGAGAACAGGATCTGGGTCGCGTCGCCCTTGACCACCTCGCCGTTGCGGCGACGGCGACGCTGGCGCGGTTCGCGCTCGTCGGGCTCGCCGTCGGCCACCGGGGCCTCGACGGGCGCTGCGTCTCGCGTACCAGTGGCGGAGCGGCGGGACCGGCCACGGACCGGACGCTGACCGCGGCGGCCGCCCCCGAGGTCCTCCTCCTTCTCGGCGGCCAGGCCGACCCGCGACCGCTGCGCGGACGGCAGGGTGGCGGCGGCGTCAGCCGGGATGTCGAGGTCGGAGTAGAGCCACTCGGAGGTGTGGTAGGTCTCGCGCGGCTCGGGCTCGCCGATCTCGAGCGTCTTGTCGATGATCCGCCAGCGCGGCATGTCCTCCCAGTCCACGAACGTGACCGCGACGCCGGTGGCGCCCGCGCGACCGGTCCGCCCGATGCGGTGGACGTAGGTCTCGGGGTCCTCGGGGCAGTCGAAGTTGATCACGTGGGTGACCGCGGCGATGTCGATGCCGCGGGCCGCGACGTCGGTCGCGACGAGGACGTCGATCTTGCCGGCGCGGAACGCGCGCAGAGCCCGCTCCCGAGCGCCCTGGTTGAGGTCGCCGTGGACGGCCGCCGCGGCGAACCCGCGGAAGTCGAGGTCCTCGGTGACCCGGTCGCAGTTGCGCTTGGTCCGGCTGAAGACCATGGTGAGGCCACGGTCCTTGGCCTGGAGGATGCGGGCCAGCATCTCGAGCTTGTTCAGCGAGTGCGTGCGGTAGACGAACTGCTTCGTCTGCGGGCTGACGCCCGGCTCCTCGGAGTGACCGGCGTGCACCGTGATGGGCGAGTGCAGGAAGCGGCGGGACAAGGCCACGATCGCGTCCGGCATGGTCGCCGAGAAGAGCATGGTCTGGCGCTGCTCGGGCAGCATCGAGAGGATCTTCTCGACGTCCTCGAGGAAGCCCAGGTCCAGCATGCGGTCGGCCTCGTCGAGCACGATCGCGAAGACGCTGTTGAGCTTGAGGTGCTTCTGCTTGATCAGGTCGAGCAACCGGCCCGGGGTGGCGACGAGGATCTCGACGCCCTTCTTCAGCGCGTCGATCTGCGGCTCGTACGCGACGCCGCCGTAGATCGGCAGGACGCGGACGCCGCGGAGCTTGCCGGCGGCGGCCAGGTCCTTGGCGACCTGGAGACCGAGTTCCCGGGTCGGGACGACCACCAGCGCCTGCGGTGCTCCGTCGCCGCCCTCCTCGGGGCTGACGACCCGGTCCACCAGCGGCAGGCCGAAGCCGAACGTCTTGCCGGTACCCGTCGGGGCCTGCCCGATCAGGTCGGCGCCGCGCTGCGCGATGGGCAGCGCGTACTCCTGGATGGCGAACGCGTGAGTGATGCCGATCTCACTGAGCGCGGCAACGGTCTCCGGGCGGACGCCCAGGTCAGCAAAGGTAGAAGTGGTGCTCATGGAGTTGTGGGGTGCCCTCTCTATTGCGCCCCTGCTGCAAAGCACTTCTGGTATGGGGCGCGCTGTGTATTCGGCGCGGTCAGGTCTGCGCCTGCGGTTCGCGTGGGCCGCACCCGTGCGCCAGGCTGATCAATCAACCGGCAGGCCCGGGGGCCGCATGCGGGTCGCAGGCCGGAGCGGCCTGCGACAACATCTATATCGTACGCCGAACAGGGCGTTCCGCGCACTGGGTAGTCACGTGATCACAAGACGCCGTTCGCGCTGTAGGGTGCCAAACGTGTCCGAGAACACACTCCCCTCCGGCTGCCGGGACCTCCTCGGCATGCTCGCGTACGCCGAACTGCTGGCCTTCGACCGGATGGCGGCCGACGCCCGGCTCGCCCCCGACCTGCACCGACGGGCGGTTCTCTGCGAGATGGCGGCGGTCGAGATCGCCAACCATCGGCGGATCGCCGACCGGCTCGCGTCGGCCGGGATCGACCCCGCCGAGGCGATGAGCCCCTTCCTCGGCGCGCTGGCCTCCTACCACGAGGCGACCGAGCCGACCGACTGGCTCGAGGCGCTGACCAAGGCGTACATCGGGGACGGGATCGCCGACGACTTCTTCCGGGAGATCGCCGAACACCTCGACGAGCCCGACCGGGACCTCGTCCTGCGGGTGTTGCACGACGACGCGTACGACGAGTTCGCGGCGAGCGAGATTCGCAGCGCGATCGCGGCCGATCCCAAGATCGCCAATCGGCTCTCGATGTGGGCCCGGCGGCTGGTGGGCGAGGCGCTGTCCCAGGCCGCCCGAGTCGCGGCCGAACACGGCGATCTTGTCGCGCTGCTCGGCGACGCGGAGGTGGGGGAGCAGTTGTTCACCCGGCTCAAGCAGGCGCACGCCCAACGGATGGCCGCTGTCGGGCTCAACAACTGAGCCCGCGTCGGCTTCCCGGCGCGGGCTCAGTTGGACAGATGGGTCAGCGCGGGGTGAAGCCGACCGGGCGCGTCTGCGCCTCGGCGATCTCGATGTACGCCAGCTTCGCTACCGGCACGATGACCTTGCGCCCCTTGTCATCGGTCAGGGCCAGCACGCCCGAGTCGGACGCGAGCGCCTCGGTCACCAGCTGCTCCACCTCCGCCGGCGACTGGGTGCTCTCCAGCACGAGCTCGCGGGCCGCGAACTGCACTCCGATCTTGACCTCCACGGACGGGTCCCTCCTCGGTTGCGCGCGACGGCCATCGGCCGCCGTTTGTCGAAACACTATCGCGGGATGTCAGCCGGATTCGGCTCCGTGACACCGTGTTCGCCGGAGGCGGATTCCGCGGCCGGGATTCCTCAGACGGAATCCTCGCCGTGGTCGCCGGCGTGGTCACCGCTGAGCGGGAAGCTGGCGATGCCGCGCCAGGACAACGCGGAGATCAGCCGCTCGGCCTCCTCCTGCGCGATCTCCCGGCCGCCGGTCAGCCAGTAGCGGGCGGCGACCTGCGAGATCCCGGTCAGGCCGGCCGCCAGGATCTCCGCCCGCGCCCGGTCGACGGAGGTGTCGGCCATGATCGTCGCGGTGATCGCCTCGACCGAGGCCTGTTCGACACGCTCGACACGCTCACGAACCGCCGGGTCGTTGCGCAGATCTGATTCGAAGACCAGGCGGAACGCTTCGGACTCGTGGGAGACGAAGTCGAAGTACGCGTGCGTCGCGCCCCGGACGCGCTCCTTGTTGTCCGTGGTCGCCTGCATCGCCGACTGGATCTTGGCGATGATCGCGTCGCAATGGGTGTCCAACAAGGCCAGATAAAGTTCGAGTTTTCCGGGAAAGTGCTGGTATAGCACGGGTTTCGAGACGCCGGCCCGCTCCGCGATGTCGTCCATCGCGGCGGCGTGATACCCCTGGGCGACGAAGACGTCCTGCGCCGCCGCCAGCAGTTGCGAACGCCGGGCGGACCTCGGCATCCGGGTCGGTCGGCCCGCGGCCCGCGTGCCACTCGTCGCCGGTGCCATAGATCCCGTCCTCTCCGTACACGCTCGCCCCGCGCGTGTCGTCAGCTTCGTCGGCGGAAATTCTCCCGCCGTTGCAACTTATCGCGCTTCCCCTAACAAGGTAGCCTCACCCATGGGCTACCGAGGAGCGCACGGTGGACGTAACAGGACAATCGGGCAGCAGCGCACCCGCCAACGGCACTGGGAACGGCCATGTGAACGGACATGGCGAGCTTCCCGCCGAGGGCTGGGGCGAAGGCTGGTCCGGCGCGGGCTCCGCGCTGGAACCGGAGGCTGATTCCGTCGTGCCCGCCTGGCGGCGGGGCATGGACGCGTTGAACCACGCCCGAGCGCAGACCCCGCCCCGCTATGCCGAACTTCTCGCCGAGGCCGGCGTACGCCCGCCGCACCAGGTCGAACTGCCCGAGGACGAAGACGCGCTGGACGGACCGATGCCTTCCCGGAACGGCGAGTTCGCCGGATTCCCCGCCGACGACGGAATGATCCAGCCACTGGCACCGCCATCGCGCTACGCCGACTCCGACTACCCCCAGCCGCAGCGTGCGGAGCAGCCGAGCTATCCCGAACCACCGCGTTACGCGGAGCCGCCGAGCTATCCGGAGCCACCGCAGTACGCCGAGACACCGCAGTACGCAGAAGCCCCGCAGTACCCGGAGCCACCGCGGTACACAGAGCCACCGCAGTACGCGGAGCCACCGCAGTACACAGAAACAGCGCAGTTCCCGGACCCGCCGTTGTTCGCGGAGCCGTCCCCGGCCGACGGCGTACCGCACGTCGCGGCCGGTCCCGCCCTGAACGGGTCGACCCCGTCCCCAGGGACGCCCAGTCCGTTCGCCCGCCTGCTGGAGGTCCCCTCGGTGCCGTCCGCGCCACCGGCCCCTCGTGCGTCGACGTATCCGCCCGCCGCCTCGAACCCGCTGCCGCCTGCTCCGCCGCCCTCGGCTGCGCCGCCGACGCTGGAGCCGGTCGTGGCGCCCGCGCCGGTCCCTGACCCGGTCGCCCGCCCGGCCGCGCTCAGCCCGGGGCATCCGGGGGCGGAGGCGTACGCCCAGGATCGGGCGCAGGTCTCGGCCAGTGAGGTCGCGCAGCCATCGCCGACGGGGATCCTGCTGCCCGCGTACCACCGGGCGGAGCCGATCGTGCCGATGGACCCGGAGCCGCCCCGCGGCCAGGCCGAGCGACTGGATCCGGGCGACCTCCGGCCGGCGGCGCCCCCGGGACTGCGAGTGCCGGCTCCGGCCGCCTACCTGCCGCCGGGCGAGCCGACCGACCACATAGGACCATCGCGGGACGCGCCGCCGCGGGATGTTCCACCGCGTGACCTTTCGCCGCGTGATCTGCCCATGCGTCCGACGCCGCCGCGGGACCTGCCGCAGCGCGAACCGCAGCCGCTGGCGAACCACCCACGGCCGCAACCGCCGTACGAGCAGCCGGGTCAGCCAGGTCAGCCGGACCACCGGACCCCGGCCGACCCGCCGCCGTCCCCGGTGGCGCGCGATCGGGGCGAGGTCGGCCACGGCCTGCCGCAGCGGGTTCCGTCCGAACCGGACGTGCCGCGCATTCCCGAGCCGAACACCGAACCGCCCGCGCCCGCTCCAGCCCTGTCGCGCATCGCGTCCGGCCTGCGCCGCGACGACCTGCCGCCGTCCGATCGGCCGGACGGGTTCGACGTGGCGACCGTGCTGTCCGCCGTCCGGGACGTGCCCGGGGTCCGGGACGCCCAGCTGCGCGCGACCGCGACCGGCGGCCACACGCTGCGACTCGACCTCGCCGACGGGTCCGACCCGGCCTATGTCAGCCGGGTGGTCGCGCGGATGCTGAACGAGCGGATGGGCCTGGTCGCCGAGCCGCCCGCGCGGCCGGCTCCGACCGCACCGCCGGCTTCGGACCCACCGGCTTCCGCCCGACCGGCTTCGGGCCCACCAGCTTCAGGCCTACCGGCTTCCGCCCGACCGGCTTCGGGCCCACCAGCTTCAGGCCCACCGGCTTCGGGCCCACCCGCGTCTGCGGCACGGACTCCGATGCCTACGCCGGAGCCCGCGCCGCCCGCGACTGAGGAGTCGCCGCGCCGGCCGGTGCCCGCGCAGCACGCCGGACCGATCGAGCGGACGCCGATCCCGCCCTCCCAGCGCGGGACGAACCCGCCGCTGCCACCAGGACTGATCCCGGCGAGCGCGGCGCCTCGGGAGCCGCGACGCCGCCACCCGGTGACCATGCGGGGCCGCTATCCGGATCAGCTCCGCCCCGGCGGAGACCGGTTCGGCCGGCCCGACGAACAGCCCGAACCCGGCCGCTCGCCGGCCCTCACCCCGCCCGCCGAGGCGTCCCGGGTGGTCCTCGACCACGTGCAGGTCAGCACGTTCGGCCTGGACGCCACCGTCGAGGTACGCCTCGTCGCCGGGGAGCGGGTGGCGCTCGGCGTCTCCAACGGCCCGGCGGTCGACGGCTACGTCCTGCGGCTGTGTGCGGCGGCCGCCGCCAACGCGGTCGACGAGCTGCTCAGCGAGTCCGCCGACGGGCAGACCCGCGGGCACTGCTACGTCGAGCAGGCGGCCATCCTCCCGATGGGCAGCTGTGAGGTCGCCGTCGTGGTGGTGCTGTTGGTCTGCGACGGCTGGGTCGAGCAGCTGGCCGGGTCCGCCCTGGTCTCCGGCGACCCCCGGCAGGCGGTCGTACGCGCGACGCTGGCGGCGGTCAACCGACGATTGAGCGCCCTGCTGCCATGAAACGCGCCGTCCTCGCCGAGGACGACGAGCTGCCTCCCGGCGGCCCGCCCGTACCGCCCTGGCCTGGTCACGCCGTCCAGCTCGACGGCCGGTCGGTCTTCGTCCGCTCGACTCCGTCGCCCGGCGCCGAACCGGCGCTCTACGTCCACGGGCTCGGCGGCTCCTCGCAGAACTGGACCGACCTCGCCGGGCTGCTCACACCGCGCGTCGACGGGCTCGCGGTGGACCTGCCCGGCTTCGGGTACAGCGATCCGGCCCGGCGATACTCCCAGCGCGCGCTGGCCGACTGCGTCATCGCCCTGATCGAACAGACCGACCGTGGTCCGGTGCACCTGATCGGGAACTCCCTCGGCGGTTCGGTGAGCGTACGCGTGGCGGCGTTGCGGCCCGATCTCGTCCGCACGCTCACCCTCATCTCCCCGGCGATGCCGTTCCTCGATCCGCGACGGTCCCTGCAAGGCCGCGTCGTGCCGTTCCTCGCCCTGCCCCGGGTGGACCGGCTGGCCGCCCGGCAGATGGCGGCGATCCCGCCTGAGCAGCTCGCCGCCGAAGTGCTCAAGGCCTGCTTCGCGGATCCGGACGCCGTCCCGCCGCAACGGCTCGCCGAAGCCGTCGAGGAGGCGCGTCGGCGGTCCGAGGTGCAGCATTTCGCGAGCGCGTACACGGGGACGATGCGGGGACTCGTCCTGTCGTTCCTGCGGGCGCAGCTGCCCGGCGCCGGATCACTGTGGGCGATGGCTCGGCGGATCACCGTGCCGACGCTGGTCATCGCCGGACTGCGCGACCGGCTCGTCGACGTCCGCGTGGTCTCCCGAGTGGCTCGGACCATTCCGGACACCCGGCTGTTGCTGCTGCCCGAGGTCGGGCACGTCGCCCAGATGGAGGTCCCGAGAGTGGTCGCTCGCGCGATCCTCGGGCTGCTCGACTCGGTCTCACTCGGGCATGCCGGGTTGTCGCGCCACCCTGGATGATCCGACCTCTCGTCGGGCTGTTCTGCTGTGTCGCGCTGCGGTGCTTTGCTGTGTCGCGCTGGGGTGCTTTGCTTTGTGGCGCTGGGTTGTGGCACTGGGTTGGCGTGCTGCGCTGTGGTCTCGCGGGCGGCGTTGGGTACGCGAGCGGTCACGACGAGTGCGAATCTTCGTGTGTTCGAGCCCGATGCGCCTGATCTCCTCAGATCTATGGCAGTCTGGAGCGCGTCATGAGCCACGATCGCCGGCACCCGCCCACCGAGCCGGAGCAGTACTACCCTCGCCAGGAGTCCGCCCGGTCACGGCGTACCGGCCTGCGCGAGCGGCCGGCTTCCCGCTCCTCGGACGCGTACGCCCCGCAGTTCGACGGGGGCCCTCCTCGGGACGGTTCTTCTCCTCGGGACGGCGGTCCGTATCGGGAGACGGCGTCCCGCCAGCCCGGACCCCGGGCGCAGCGCCGGGCCGCCCGTCGTCGCGCCCAGATGCGTCGCCGTCGCGTTCTGGCGCTGGCGGTCCTGGTCATCCTGGTCGGCTCGGTCGCCGGGTTGCTCCTGCGCAGCCCCTCGTCACCGACCGAGACCGCTGCGGGCCCGTCGGCGCCGGGACCGGCTCCGTCCTCGTCGGTCTCGGCGAAGGCAGCCGCCGCCTCCGACCCGTCCGGCTCTGCCACGACCGCCACTGTCGAGTCGACCGGCGTCCCCGAGACCGGTCCGGGCACGTTCGCGTACGCCGGAGGCACCGGCAAGGTGCTGGGCACCGCCGGGACGCTGCGGAAGTATCAG
This sequence comes from Hamadaea sp. NPDC051192, assembly GCF_040682475.1. NCBI lineage: Bacteria > Bacillati > Actinomycetota > Actinomycetes > Micromonosporales > Micromonosporaceae > Hamadaea > Hamadaea sp. NPDC051192. Next base: position 27,724 of record NZ_JBFBAZ010000035.1, on the reverse strand, counting down.
ATCGCCGTCGAGGACGAGAGCGGGCAGGACGCGGCCGCCTTCGCCACGGCGGTCGAGAAGATCCTCGGCGACTCCCGGAGCTGGATCGCCGGCGGCAAGACCAAGTTCCAGCGCGTCCCCAAGGGCTCCAGCCACGAATTCGTGATCTACCTGGCCACCCCGGCGACCTCGGAGAAGATGTGCGCCGCCGGTGGCCTGCACACCGAGCGCTTCACCTCGTGCCGGATCAGCGGCCAGGTGATCATCAATCTCGCTCGGTGGCTGACCGCGATCCCGGACTACAACGCGCCGCTCGACGTCTACCAGGCGTACGCGATCAACCATGAAGTCGGTCACCAACTGGGGCTCTACCACGAGGCGTGCCCGGGCCGGGGACAGACCGCGCCGGTCATGCAGCAGCAGACGTATGGGCTGAAGGGCTGCGTCGCGAACTCGTGGCCCTACATCGACGGCAAGCGGTACGCCGGCCCGCCGATCCCGTGACGACGAGGCGTTGATCGCCGGGGGCGAATATATTCCCGCGTCCCACGTGGTAGACGTCATGGCCAGAATTCACAGGCGCGAGCAAGAATGGCCAAGTCGCCGCTACATCACGCATCGCAGGCAGGAGCAGAACGTGTCTTTGCCGCCGCTGGTCGAGCCGGCCGAGTCGCTCTCGGTCGATGAGATCCGCCGCTACTCGCGCCACCTGATCATCCCCGACGTCGGGGTCGAGGGGCAGAAGCGGCTCAAGAACGCCCGAGTCCTCTGTGTGGGCGCGGGCGGCCTGGGCTCACCGGCCCTGATGTACCTGGCCGCGGCGGGTGTAGGCACCCTCGGCATCGTGGAGTTCGACGTCGTGGACGAGTCGAACCTCCAGCGCCAGATCATCCACGGCCAGTCCGACGTCGGCCGGTCCAAGGCCGAATCGGCCGCCGCGTCGATCCGCGAGATCAACCCGTACGTCCAGGTCGAGATCCACAACACCGCGGTGGACCGGGAGAACGTCTTCGACATCTTCCGGCAGTACGACCTGATCGTGGACGGCACGGACAACTTCGCCACCCGATACCTGGTCAACGACGCCGCCGTCCTCCTCGGCAAGCCCTACGTCTGGGGCTCGATCTACCGCTTCGACGGACAGGCCAGCGTCTTCTGGGCCGAACACGGCCCCTGCTACCGCTGCCTCTACCCCGAACCCCCGCCGCCCGGCATGGTGCCGAGCTGCGCCGAGGGCGGCGTCCTCGGCGTACTGTGCGCCAGCATCGGCGCCATCCAGGTCACCGAGGCGATCAAGCTCCTGGCCGGGATCGGCGAGCCGCTGGTCGGATCGCTCCAGGTGTACGACGCCCTGGAGATGACCTACCGCAAGATCAAGGTACGCAAGGACCCGAACTGCGTCCTGTGCGGCGAGAACGCGACCCAGACCGAGCTGCTCGAAGACTACGACGACTTCTGCGGCGCGGTGTCGGTCGAAGCTCAGGCCGCGACCGAGAACTCGACGATCACGGCGTCGGAGCTGAAGGACTGGCAGGACGCCGGGAAGGACATCTTCCTGGTCGACGTACGCGAGCCGGCCGAATACGAGATCGTGCGGATCCCGGGGTCGACGCTGATCCCGAAGGGGGACATCCTCTCGGGGCAGGCGCTCGCGCAGCTGCCGCAGGATCGGCAGATCGTTCTGCACTGCAAGTCTGGCGTTCGGTCTGCTGAGGCGTTGGCGGCGCTGAAGGCTGCTGGGTTCTCTAACGCTGTGCATGTTCAGGGGGGCGTGTTGGCGTGGATCAAGCAGATTGATCCTTCGCTTCCCGTGTACTAGGGCTTTTAGCCGGAAATGAGTAACCCGCTCCGGGCGGTCAGGCTTGATCCCTCCGCGGGTTACTCATTTCCGGCTCTTTTTGGTGCCTGGCCGTGGGTGGTTGCGGCGACTGGGGCTGGACGGCGTTCGCATAGTTGAACGGCGTTGGGGGAGCCGGCTGCTGCTTGTGGGTTTGCTTTTGCTCTGAGGCTGGTCGCGCTGTCATTTGGTTCCTGGCAAGGCGCACGACGCCGACGTTGCCTGGGGGCAACGAGGTGGCGAGCAACGCCGCCAGGGGCCGAATGACGGCGTGCTAACGGCATGCCCTAATGGCGACGAGGGTGGTGTGGACGTCGAAGGCGTCGCCGTCGTCGCTGGTGAAGCCGCCGTCGCTGCGTTGGAGTTGGCGGAGGCGGAGCATCGCGTTGATGATCAGCGGGTCGTCGTCGCGTACGCCGACCCGCCGGTTGGCGGCCGCGAGCCAGGCGGCGTCGGCAGCGGTCAGCTCGGGCAGCCGTTCGATCAAGCGCTGCTGGAGGCGTACGGACTCGTAGAACATGTCGTGCCGGTAGAGGACGGCGGCGGACAGCCAGGTCGCGACCAGGAAGGTCGGCATCGTCCCGTCGGGTTGCACTTCGGTCCGCAGCGCTTCGGCCGCCTTCACCACGACGCCCGCGTACGCCCCACCGGGCCGGTCGTCGAGGGGGCCGGCGGAGCGGGCGTCCTGCCCGGCGACCGTGAGCCAGAAGGCGGCGTTGGCCGTGATGTAGAGCCGAGCCTCGGGATCGCCGGGGACCGCCCACGGCGGGGCGATGTCGGCGAGGCTGGCGTCTTCCTCCCAGCTGCCGTCGGCGTGCTGGCGGGTGGTCAGCCAGTCGAGGGCGCGGCGGGCCGGCTGCCGGCCGAGCGCGCCGAGGTCGTCGAGTTCGGCCAGCCGGAAGCAGGTGGCGTCGACGGAGGCGACCCCGTCGGCCCAGTACGCCGGCCAGCCGCCGTCGCGGCTCTGGCCCGCCTCGGCCTTGTCGCGGATCTCTTCGGACGGCGCGGCCCCGGTCCTCAGGTACGAAAGGCGGGCACGGTCGACCTGGTCGCCCTTGGCCACCACGAAGCCGATGGCCGCGTCCATGTCGATCACGGAGAAAGGCTAGACGTTCACCGAGCGCACCCTCAACGGCCGGACGTGTGATCTTCGGGGTACCAGGAGGTGGTCTGCATGATCACCCGACCGGCCCTAAGCTGCACGCCTTCCGCCGCCAGGAGCTGTGCGGCCCGCTGTTCGTGCCCCGGCGGGAGCCGTCCTGACGAATTGACGACACGATGCCACGGGACCCCGCCGCCGTAGCGGGCCATGATCGTGCCGACCTGACGGGACGAGCAGCGGCCGGAGACGTCGGCGAGGTATTCGGCGATCGCGCCGTAGCTCATCACCCGGCCGGCCGGGATCCGCTCGACGAGCTGCAGGACCTGCTCGCGATACTCCTCAGGGCTCACATCGCGCCACACTATGGGATCCACCCGACATCTGCGGATTCACGCAGGTCAGAATGGTCCGGTGCGGCAGACAGTCACGAACGCGCGGCGCATCGTGGTCAAGGTGGGGTCCTCCTCGCTGACCACCGCGTCCGGCGGCCTCGACGCGGCCCGGCTGGGTGCGCTGGTCGAGGCGCTCACCGCGGCCGGCAGTGCATCCATGCCCGACTCCCAAGCCGGGGCAGCGGGCAAGCAGATCATCCTGGTCTCGTCGGGCGCGATCGCGGCCGGCCTCGCCCCGCTCAGCCTGCCGCGCCGACCGCGGGACCTGGCCACGCAACAGGCCGCGGCCAGCGTCGGCCAGGGGCTGCTCATGCACGCGTACACCGCCGCGTTCGCCGCCCATGGGCGTACGGTCGGGCAGGTTCTGCTCACCGTCGACGACGTCACGCGCCGCTCGCACTACCGCAACGCTCGGCGTACTCTCCAGCGCCTGCTCGACCTGGGCGTGGTCCCGATCGTCAACGAGAACGACACGGTGGCCACGAGCGAGATCCGGTTCGGCGACAACGACCGGCTCGCCGCCCTGGTCGCCGCGCTCGTCGAGGCCGACCTGCTGATCCTGCTCTCCGACGTGGACGGCCTGTACACCGGTGACCCCGCGCTGCCGGGCTCGACCCGGATCGACCTGGTCCGCGGCGAGGACGACCTCGACGGCGTGGCCATCGGCAGCACCGGCAAGGCGGGCCTCGGCACCGGCGGGATGGTAACGAAGGTCCAGGCCGCGCGCATCGCCAACGGCGCCGGCATCCACGTCGTCCTGACCTCCGCGCCCCAGGCCCCCGCGGCCCTCTCCGGCGCCGAGGTGGGCACTCTTTTCACGGCCCAAGTGGTACGCGCATCGGCGCGCCTGTTCTGGTTGGCCCATGCCACCGAGGCGCGTGGGCGGCTCTTCCTGGATCCGGGCGCGGTCGCGGCCGTCGTCGATCGGCGGAAGTCCCTGTTGCCGGCCGGGATCACGGGGGTGGACGGGGCCTTCTCCGCCGGCGATCCGGTGGATCTCGTCGACGAGGCCGGCAAGCCGGTGGCCCGTGGGCTGGTCAACTACGACGCCCTGGAACTGCCCGGCCTGCTCGGCCGGTCGACGGTCGAACTCGCCGCGTCGCTCGGCCCGGCGTACGAGCGTGAAGTCGTGCACCGCGACGACCTGGTGCTGCTCTGAGAGGGATGAAGATGTCGGTCACCGAACTGGCGCAGCGCGCCCGGATCGCCGCCCGGGCGCTGGCCACCGCCACCCGCGCCGTCAAGGACGACGCTCTGATCGCCATGGCGGACGCGCTCGTCACGCGTACCGACGAGATTCTGCGGGCGAACGGCGTGGATGTCGCCACGGCGCGGGAGGCGGGCACCAGCGAGTCGATCGTCGACCGGCTGGCGCTGACCTCCGGGCGGCTGGCGGCGATCGCCGACGGCCTGCGGCAGATGGCCGCGCTGGCCGACCCGGTCGGCGAGGTGGTGCGCGGCTCGACGCTGCCCAACGGACTGCAACTGCGGCAGGTACGCGTGCCGTTCGGCGTGGTCGGCATCATCTATGAGGCGCGGCCGAACGTGACCGCCGACGCGGCCGGGCTGACCCTGAAGTCGGGCAACGCGGTGCTGCTGCGGGGCTCGTCGAGCGCGGCGAACTCGAACGCCGCCATCGTCGACGTCCTCCGCGAGGCGATCGCGAAGACCGGCCTGCCCGCCGACGCGGTGCAGTTGGTCGATCCGTCCTCCCGCGAGACCGTACGGGACCTGATGCGGGCCCGTGGCCTGGTCGACGTGCTGATTCCGCGTGGGGGAGCGGGCCTGATCCGCAGTGTGGTCGAGGATTCGACGGTGCCGGTGATCGAGACCGGCGTGGGCAACTGCCACATCTACGTCGACGAGACCGCCGACCTGGACATGGCGCTGTCGATCCTGATCAACGCCAAGACGTCGCGGCCGTCGGTCTGCAACGCGGCGGAGTCGCTGCTGGTCCACTCGGCGGTGGCCGACACCTTCCTGCCCCGGGCGCTCGACGCGCTGCGTGCCGCCGGTGTGGTCGTGCACGGCACCGCGCCGGTGGCCCGCTTCGGGGAGGTCGTCCCCGCGACCGACGAGGACTTCGCGACCGAGTACCTCGCGCTGGAGATCTCGGTGGACGTCGTGGACTCGCTGGACGCGGCGATCGACCACATCACGCGGTACGGCACCGGGCACAGCGAGGCGATCGTGACCGGCTCTTTGAGCGCGGCGAACGAGTTCACCGCCCGAGTCGACGCGGCGGCGGTGCTGGTCAACGCCTCGACCCGGTTCGTCGACGGCGGCGAGTTCGGCTTCGGCGCCGAGATCGGGATCTCCACCCAGAAGCTGCACGCCCGGGGGCCGATGGGGCTGCCCGAGCTGACCTCCACCAAGTACGTCGTGACGGGGGCCGGCCACGTCCGCTAGAGGACGTGGGCGTGCCCGCCCCGGCGAGGATCCCCGGCCGCTCCGGTACGCCCCACCGCGCTGACCCCGCCGAAGTAGTGGTTGGTCTGCTCCCACTGCTGGACGACGAACCCGGCGTCGGCCAGCGCGTCGGCGCCGTCGGCCGGATAGCTTGGTTCGAGATGGGCGATCTGCCCGGCGACGTGCAGCCGGGGCGCGGCCACCGAGTCGGGCACCGAGCGCCCCTCGACCAGGTACGCGATCAGGGTGCTGAGCAGCGCCGACCGGATCCGGGACGCGCCCGCCGAGCCGACGGCGAGGTCGAGGTCGCCCTCGGGGGTCAGCACCACTAGCGGGCTCATCATCGAGTGCACCCGGTCGCCGGGGTGGATGTGCCCGGCGAGCAGTTCGCCCTCGCCCAGCATCGAGTTGAGGTGGATGCCGAGGCCGGGCAGCCAGACGCCGGAGCCGAGCCCGAGGGTGTGCGTGACGACGCAGGCGTTGCCCTTGCCGTCGACCACCGAGATGTTGGTGGTCTCGCCCAGCCCTTCCGGCCGGTGCGCGTTCTCCTGAAGCGCGTGAGCGAGCGCGACGGCCCGGTCCGGGCCGTCGAGCGGGTCCAGCCGCGGCAGGGCGGCGATCGTGGGGAGCGTCCGGTTGAGGTCCAGCCGCCCGCACACGTGGCGGCCGCCCAGCGTCGCGGACCGGACCGGCCGGGAGATCGGCTGGTACGCCTCGACGTCCTTGCGGCTCAGGCTGCCGCCGCCGGCCTGGACCACCTCGACCATGAGGCCCGAGGTGTAGTCGGCGAACTCGTCGTAGCCCGAGGCGAGCAGCGCGAACGCGTCGTCGAGCCCGCGGTGCTGCAACGTGTCGCCGCCTTCGAGCAGCCGGCCGGCCGGGGCGTACGCCGGACCGCCTTGGTCGAGGATCATCGCGGGGGCGATCGACCGCAGCGCCTCCGCCTGCGGCGGTGGGATCGGAACACCCGTGTGCGCGATGTCGTACGCCGGTTGCACGATCTCCAGCCAGGGCAGATGACCGAAGCGCCGGTGCAGTTCGGCACACCCGGCCGCGACGCCCGGCACGGCGACGGAAGCGCCGCCGATGGAGTAGGGAATCGGGACCCCGCCGAAGTCGATCTCGATCGGTACCATCGGTCCCGGCGTCTGGCCGGACAGTCCCGGCATGGCGCAGAAGAAGTCGACGACGGCGACGCTGCCGGAGTTGGCCGAGAAGACGGTGGCGAACCCGCCACCGCCAAGTCCGCACAGGATGGTCTCGGCGGCGCAGGAGGCGAAGGTCGCGGCGATCGCGGCGTCGACGGCGTTTCCGCCCTCGGCGAGGACGCGCAGGCCGGCGTCGACCGTCGCGGGATGTCCCGCGGCGACCCCAGCCGGTACGCGACTGATTCTCACTCCCGTACGCTCTGTGCCCATGGAGGCGGTGCCCATGCAGAACAGTGTGGCTGTCGCTCCCGCCGACAGCGAACTTCTGTCCCCGCGCGTCCGCATCGGGTACTCGCTCGGTTCGTTGGTGACGGGAGCGTTCGGCACTGTTCCCGGGCTGCTCCTGCTGCCCTATTTGACCGATACTCTAGGCGTTTCCGCTGGTCTCGCGGGGCTTTTGGTCCTCGCTCCCAAGGCCTGGGACGTCGTCGCCAACCCGCTCGTCGGCCGGGTCTCCGATCGCACGCATACGCGCTGGGGCGCACGGCGGCCGTACCTCCTCGGGGCCGGGCTGACCCTCGCGGTGCTCTTCGTCGCCCTCTTCGCCGCGCCGTTCGGGCCCGTCCCACCGGGCGGCAGCCCCGTCCTCGCCGTGAGTTATGTGGCGGTCGCCTTCCTGCTCACCGCGACGGCGTTCGCGTTCTTCCAGGTGCCCTACGTCTCGATGCCGGCGGAGATGACCGACAGCGCCGCCGAGCGTACGCGGATGATGACCTGGCGGGTCGGGCTCCTCGCCACCGCCATCCTCGTCTCCGGCGCGGTCGCGCCATGGATCGTGGACACCACCGGCGGCGGCATCGTCGGCCACCGGCTGATGGGCCTGTTCGTGGCGGCGCTCATGGTCATCGGCACGCTCTGCGCCTTCTACGGCACCGCCACCGCCCCGATCGGCGCCGTCCAGGCCTCCGAACCCTCGCTGCGCGCCCAGCTCAAGGTGGTCGCGGCCAACCGGCCGTTCCGCGTACTGGTGGCGTGTTTCGTCGTCCAGGCCACCGGGGTCGCCGCCATGCTCGCCGGCGTCCAGTACTTCGCCGACCACGTCCTGCACGATCACGGCGCGACACCGTTGCTCTTCCTCACCGTGGTCTCCCCGGCGCTGGTCGTGACACCGTTGTGGCGCCGGATCGGCGAGCGGCTGGGCAAGGTCCGCGGCTACATCCTGGCCTCCGCCACCCTGACCGCGGCCACGCTCGCCCTGGTCACCGCGCCGCTCGTCCCGCATTTCCTCGTGTACGCGATGATCGCGGTAATCGGTTTCGGGTACGCCGGTCAGCAGCTGTTCGGCTTGGCGTTGCTGCCCGACTGCATCGCGTACGACACGGCCCGGACCGGCAAGCGGCAGGCAGGCGTGTTCACTGGGGTGTGGACCGCCGGGGAGACGCTGGGGCTGGCCCTCGGCCCCGGGATCTTCGGACAGGTCCTCCAGCTCTTCGGCTACGTCTCCAGCACCACCGGCGTCTCCGCCGTCCAGACCTCGCACGCCGAGCTGGGCGTGCTGCTCGGCTTCACCCTCGTCCCAGCCGTCATCGTCGGGGTGGCGCTGCTCTTCCTGCGCGGATTCACCACGGAGGTCGTCCCGGCGGCCACGTGAGGGCCGTACGGATTAGGCTGGACTCATGGCGCAGCTGCCCGCGGTCCTCGGCCACCCCATCAAGTTCGTGCTGAACTGGGGTCGCCGCTATTCGCTGTGGGTGTTCAACTTCGGCTTGGCCTGCTGCGCCATCGAGTTCATCGCGTCCAGCATGGGCCGGCACGACTTCATGCGGATGGGCGTGATCCCGTTCGCGCACGGCCCCCGGCAGGCCGACCTGATGGTGGTCAGCGGGACGGTCACCGACAAGATGGCCCCGGCGATCAAGCGGCTCTACGACCAGATGCCCGAGCCGAAGTACGTCATCTCGTTCGGCGCGTGCAGCAACTGCGGCGGCCCCTACTGGGACAGCTACTCGGTGACCAAGGGTGTGGACCAGATCATTCCGGTCGACGTCTACGTGCCCGGCTGCCCGCCCCGCCCCGAGGCGCTGCTGCACGGCATCCTGCGCCTGCAGGAGAAGATCGCGGCCGAGGACCCGGGCATCGGCGGCGTCGACCGGCCCGATCCGCTCGCGCTCACCGCCCCCGTCGTGCCGCCACCCGCCCAGTGACCCGTCAGGGGCATTGGATGGAGGCGTAGCCGGTGAGGTTCTCGTCGGGGCGTCCGGTCGCCTCGTAACGAGCCGTCACTCGCACGAAGTCGCCGGTCTGGGTGGCCGCGGTGGCACACGCCTGGTCGAGGCTCAGCCCGATGACCTCGACGAACTCGTTCCGCCCCGTCCCGGTGACCACGAAGGTCTCCTCCTCGGTCGCGTACGCGAACTTCCCGGTCGGATAGGCGAACTGGACCGTCACGCGCACCGACCCGAACCCGCTGGTCCGCACCACGATGTGGGCGGCGACCTCGGCCTCGGTGAGCAGCGCGGTCACCGCCAGCGGCTGGACCTGCAACCGGGGCAGGGCCCGCGCCGGGGAGCTGATCGGCCGGCGATCGTCATCGCGACCGCCGCCGGCGATGCTGGGCGGCTCGGGCGGGTCGGCCGACGGGGTGGGCGGCGGCGTCACCGCCAGCGGCACCCGCTCGGGGCCGCGTACGTGCGGGGCGAGGAACAGGCCTGTGACGGTCAGGGCGACGGCCGCCCCGGCAGCCGCGGAGCGGGCGAGTCTCCTTCGGCGTACCCGTTGATGCACGTGAGCGAGCGGCGGGACCGTGACGTGCGCGCGGAGCTCGGCCTCCGCGTGCCTCAGCAGCGCGCGGAACTGGTCATCCGACATGATCCACCGCCCGTTCGGGCAGGAGGTGTTCGGCGAGGGTGGCGCGGGCCCGGTGCAGCCAGGACTTGACCGTCCCCTCGGCCGCGCCGGTCAGCGAAGCGATCTCGGCGATCGTCAGATCCTCCAGGTAGAACAGGATCACGGCCTGGCGATGGCGGTCGGGCAGCAACCGCAGGGCGCGATGCAGCGCGACCCGGTCCGGCGTGGGACCCGGCGTCTCCCCCTCGACCCGGTGCTGGTGCATCAGCTCCATCCCGCGCCGCATCCGCCGCCACCGGCTGGTCGCCAGGTTCCAGGCCACCCGGCGCACCCAGGCCATCGGATCGTCGTATCCGCCGACCTCACGCCAGCGGATCAGGGCCCGGCAGAACGCCTCCTGCGCGACGTCCTGCGCCTCGGCCAGATCCCCGGTATGCAGGTAGACCTGCGTGGTCAGCGAGGAGAACGTGCTCGCGTAGAACTCCGCGAAGTCGCGGGGCTCCGGCACGTCGCCTCCCGAGGGGACACCGGCGGCCGAGCCGCCGAGAGGAACCTGAGTGTACAAACGGGCCGCATCCGCGTAGCTCCCGATTCCCAGCAGCGGTTTAGGATCGGCGCATGACTCCCGAAGAGGTCGGCGCCCGGCTGACCGGCCGGCTGGCCTCCGCCGGGCTGGACGCGGCCGAGGTCGGCGTCTCCGGCGGCGGCGCACACGCCCGAGCCGTGGCCGACGTGCCGTCCGCCCAGTGGGTCGCGGCCGCGCGTACCGCCCGGGACGGGCTCGGCCTGGACTTCTTCGACTGGCTGTCGGCCGTTGACGAACTGGACGAGGGCTTCACCGTGGTGGCGCATCTCTGGTCCATCCGCGAGCGATTCGGGCTGCTGCTGCGTACGCGGCTGCCCCGGGAAGACGCCAGCCTCGCCTCGATCGTCGAGGTCTACCCGGGTGCTTCGTGGCACGAACGCGAGACCAACGAGATGTTCGGCATCGGCTTCCCCGGCGACCTGCCGCGCCTGCTGCTCACCCCGGAGTTCGAAGGCCACCCGCTGCGCAAGGACTTCGTCCTGGCGAGCCGGGTCGCCAAGCCGTGGCCCGGAGCGAAGGAGCCCGGCGAGGGCCACGGCGACGCGCCACGCCGGCAGGCGGTCCGGCCGCCCGGCGTACCGGCTCCCGGCGAATGGGGACCGGCCGCCGGAAGAGGAGACGCCTGATGCCGGTCTGGCTGGAGTTGGCCCTGCGGGTGGGTGGCGTCATGGTCGCCTTCCTCGTCCTGCCCCTGATCGTCGGGCAGACCGAGCACAAGGTGATGGCGCACATGCAGGGCCGGCTCGGCCCGATGTACGCCGGCGCCTTCCACGGCTGGGCGCAGCTCGTCGCCGACGGTGTGAAGTTCGCGCAGAAGGAGGACGTCACGCCCCGGGCGGCCGACCGGCCGGTGTTCAAGTTCGCGCCGATCATCGCGTTGCTCCCGTACATGCTGGCCCTGCTGGTGATCCCGCTCGGACCCGGCGACCTGGTCGGGCAGTCCCTCGACATCGGCCTGTTCTTCGTCCTCGCGGTCCTCGGCATCGGCGTGGTCGCCGTGCTCATGTCCGGCTGGGCCTCGGCGAACAAGTATTCGCTGCTGGGCGCTTTGCGGGCGGCGGCACAGCTGATGGCGTACGAGTTGCCGCTGGTGCTGTCGGCGGCCAGTGTCGCCATGGCGGCCGGGACCCTGTCGCTCAGCGGCATCGTGGAAGCCTGGCGGCCGTGGTGGCTCGCCTGGCAGCTGCCCGCGGCGATCATCTTCTTCATCGCCGGCCTGGCGGAGATCCGGCGTCCGCCGTTCGACATGCCGGTCGCCGACTCCGAGCTGGTCTTCGGCTACATGACCGAGTACACCGGACTCCGCTTCGCGTTCTTCCTGCTCGCGGAGTACGTCGGCATCGTGGTCATCTCGGCGTTGACCTCGGTGCTGTTCCTCGGCGGCTGGCACGGTCCCGGCCCGGACAGCCTCGGCTGGCTCTGGATGCTGATCAAGACCTTCGCCGTGGCGTTCGTCGTGATCTGGATCCGGGTCTCCTACCCCCGCCTCCGGGAGGACCAGCTGCAGCGGTTGTGCTGGCTGGTCCTGGTCCCGGTGGCGTTGGCGCAGCTCGTGCTGACCGCGGTGGTACGCGTACTGGGGTGATCCCTCAGCCGGCCGCCCGTCGCGGCAGCGGTGTCCGCGTCAGCAGAAGCGCGTAGAACGCTATTGCGGCCATGATCAGGGGTCGATCGCCGGATCGGGCTGGTTCTTGATCGACGAATCGCTGCCCCCCGGCCGTGGTGCGGCACCGCTATCGTGCGCGCATGACACGCACACGAAACCGGCTCAGGTTCAGTGCTTTGGTGGGGGTGGCGGCCGTGACGGCATCGCTGCTCGCCGCTCCGGCCACAGCTGGCCCCGGTCGGACGGGGATCGTGGCCGCAGCGGACCCCGGCGTGATCAAGGGCCAGATCACCGACGACAAGGGTGCGCCGATCGACGCGACGATCACCGTCACGAAGGTCGACCGGTCCTGGTCGACCACGGCGTACACATGGGACTCCGGCACCCTCGGCGCGTACCGGGTGGAGAACGTCCCGCCGGGCGACTACAAGGTCTCCATCTCGGACAACACGCGTGGGTACCAGTGGGTGCATCAGCAGGAGACGTTCGACGCGGGCAACGTCGTCACGGTGGTCGCCGGCGTCGAGGTCGTCGTGGACGAGCAGTGGCTGCCGCTCGGAACGGTCGAGTTCACCGTCCTGGACGACGAGACCGGCGCCCCGGTTCCGAAGCCATGCGTCTATATCGACGTTCCGACGAACGCGAGCGTCAACATCTGCGGCGCCAACGGCAAGGTCGTCGTGCCGGACCTCATCCCCGGCGACTGGAAATACCACCTCGACGGCGGGGGCACGCACTTCGCCCAGGAGGGCGAGCCGTACGTCCATGTGGACCGGGGCCGGACGACCAAGGTCACCGCGGCCCTCCGGCGTGGCGCCGCTGTGCTGGTCAAGGTCGTGGACCGGGCGACGAACACCCCGCTCAGCAGCATCTGCCTTTACACCATCACGGTGGTCACCGACGGAGTGCAGAGCCGGGTCGGCACGTACTGCTCGAACCCCGACGGCTCGATCCAGATCGGTCCGTTCGACGGCTCGGCGAAGTTCCAGCTCTACGCCTGGCAGTCGCGCAACCCGTACAACCCGCCGGTCAAGCTGTACGGCGACCAGTGGGTGACGCCCACCGGCGGTACGGGCGATCAGCGCCTGGCCACCATGGTCACGATCCCGGCGAAGACCATCGTGTCGCTTCCGAACGTCCTCATGGACCCTCCCGGGTCGATCACCGGAGTCGTCAAGAACGCGGCGGGCAGTCCGGTCGCCGGGGTTTGCAGCTACCCGTGGTCGTTCTTCGCCGGCATCCTCGGCCTGCCGGCCGGGCGGTGCACCAACGGCCAAGGCCAGTACACGATCAACGATCTCGGGCCGTACAAATGGCCGGTCAAGTTCTCGGCCTACGGCTCCGGCACCACGTGGTCGGGCAACGTCGCCAACCGGTACGCGGCGACGCTCGTCCAAGTCTCCGCGAACGGCACCGCGACGATGAACGCCACGATCGCCGACGAGGGAAAGCTCACGGGTACGCTGCGAGGCCCCACCGGTAGCTGGAGTGGCGCCTGGGTCTTCGCGTACGACGCCGCGACCGGCGACGTGGTGTATTCGGTTCAGGCTCCGGACAACTACGAGACTGGTACGTATCTCGTCCGACTACTGAACACCCAGAAGGTCTACCTCTACTTCGGCGCGGAAGGAAAGGGCTGCTGGTACGGCCCGGCCGTCGGGGCGGGCCGGAAGGTCACGGCCGCCGCAGTAGCGGTGACGGCAGGCGCGGTCACGACGCTCAACCTCGACACTCGCGTCAACTGCGCGGCGTCGCCGTTCGTTCAAATGCCACGCCGCTAGGCACATCTTGTCCGCGTAGAGGCCCGCTCAGCAGCTGAGCGGGCCTCTATCGCATCACCGGCGAGGCAGTGCGGGACGGTCTGAGATCAACGGCGGCCGGTCGGCCGTGCAGTTGACCCCGGGTGTGAGGGTCAACCAGTTGAGCTGGGCTTTGCCCGTGTAGTACGGCTGAGTGGTGAACCGCCGCGGGTCGTACCAGCAAGGTTGAGCGAGCACCGGCGACTGGACCCGGATGAGGACGGGCCCGTTGAGCGTCAGGCCGGTGTCCAAGGCGTAGCCCCCGCCGTCGCCCGATTCCCAGTCGCCGGTCGTGGCGTCGAAGGCGTCCACCTGGAGCGTCTGCTGCGGGGCTCCGGCGACGGAGACGACAACCGTCTTGAGCGTGGGCAGGTCGATGTCCGCCCTAACGCCTCGCCCGCCGACCACCTGGACGAGCGTTGCGTCGCGACTGTTCTCCGCTCCGCCGGACCATCCGAGGACATCCCGGGTTCCGCGGCTGTCCACGCGGACTCGCCACTTGTACGGCCCGAGGCCCGAGAGGATGTAACTACCTGCGCCCTCGGAGCAGGTCGTCACCAAGAGTGACGCAACAGCGCAGAACTGCTTGAGCGTCATGCCGTCCGCGCCTGTCACCTGGCCCCAGATCGTGCCGGCCTGGCCAAGATGCTGGGTCGGGATCGTCGTCACGGTGCCCACCGACAAGGCGTACGCGGGCGCCTCGCGGTCGTCACCGCTTCCGCCAGTCGCCGTCGCCCATTGCGAGCCGAGGTATCCGAAGCTCGGCTCCCTGAGGAAGAACTGCGCCGGACCGGCATTGAAGGGACCGGCCAGCAGACGGCCGTCGACCGGCTTGGCGCACTGGGACTCGTACGCGAGCCGCGACAGCGATCCGTTTCGGACAGCTGCCACGCAGATCTGGTCAGGCAGGGCCACTCCGCTCGGAGCGGTGAGGGGCACCTCGACCACCGCACCGGGGGTCATCCGGACCGTCAGCGACTGGATCTGGCCGAACGAGACGCCGGCACTCCCGATCGTGACCGGGAAATGGTTCGGATAGTGGCTCGCCCAGAGTTCAAGGGTCGTGACCGCGATGAACGGGCCGAAGGTGTAAACGCCGTCGGCGGTCTCCGTGGTGCACGCCCCAGAGCTGCTGTATACGCAGGCTCCGGTCACTGGCTGGCCTGTCACGTCGTCCAGCAGTGCGACCTTGATGAATCCGGGCGTGATCAGAGTTTCGTCGACCCTGGTCGTGACGCCGTCCGTGATGGTGATGACTGCACCTTGACCCTCGGTCAGCGACTGGGGCACCCACTGCACCAGACGACCGACGGGAGTCACCATCAAGCGGTAGCGACCTGCGGGAAGGCTCGGGATCTCGTAATGCCCGTCGAACCAGAGCGTCCGGCTGTACGACCAGGAGAAGTCCAGGCTGGAGATGGTCACCCGGCTGACGAACTCCGGGACCGATCCGTCGTAGTCCTGGACGGTTCCCCTGGATCGCCCCTGAACCGGAACGGAGGATCACGTCGGTGATGACAGTGCTCGTTCCGGCCGAGACTGCGGCCGTCGGCACCGGGCTCGCCCCGGGAAACCACGCCGTGGCGCGGTCGGCTGCGGAGGCGCGCAGGTAGATCGGCATCGAGACGGGCACGTCGCGGATCTCGTACTTGCCCTCGGCGTCAGTCGCGGTCTCGGCGATGACGCCGCCCCTGACGCGGCCGGTGACCGTGGCGCCGGCGATCGGTGATCCCGATCGATCCCGCACCGTGCCGGCAAGCGTTCCGAGCGTCAGGGCCGGTGCCGGTGACAACGTCAGGAACTGCTCGTCGACTGTCGTGACGACACCGGCGTCGACCTTCACCCGCACGGCGTCGGCCGGAGTCCGCGTACCGGGCACCCACTGCTCGGGGTAACCAGAGCCGCCGATGCTGACCGAGTATTCGCCGGTGGGAAGGCCCGCGACCGCGTAGCCCCCGTCGAGCCGCGTCGTCACCGAGGCAGTGGTGCCGGTCGAGCCGGAGAGGCGAACGGTCGCCAGGCCCGCAGCCGAACCGTCTTGGCGGGTGATCCGGCCGCTGACCGTTCCCGTCGAGGCAACCGGCGTGAGCACGAAGTCGGCAATCTTGGTGCCGGAATCGAAGCTGATGATCGGCGAATCGAGCCAGGTCGCGCTCTTCGTCCACCAGACGGGGGCGTACCCTGCCGCGCTGGCCTGCAGGTGGAAACTTCCCGCCTGGTAATTCTCGATGCGGTAGTGCCCGGCCTGATCGGCACATTCGTGTTCGAAGAACAGCCACTCGGCTGTCACGACGTCGACGCACGCGCCGGGCAGCGGCTGCCCGGTCGTCGCGTCCCTGACGGTTCCCTGGAGGACACCGCTGGACTGCGTCGTGGCCGTCTGCGTCGCGGTCGCGGCGGCGTTCGTGGTCTTCGCGGTCGTGACCGGCTTGGCAGGGGCCGCCGCGGCGGCCACGGATGGCCCGGTCAGGAGCCCGGCCAGCAAAGTGAATGTTGCGATCGCAGCAGTCCGGCGCATTCGCCGTACCTCCCCGTGAGCTAAGCGATTGCTGAAAAGCCCTAGGAAGCTACCGCTCGTCCGATCTGATGATCAATCGGTGGATCGGCCGAGTTCCACCTCTGGTATGACCCGGTGCTCGCGCGTGTCGGCTGTACAGGGAATGATGTGCGCATGAGTGAGGGCGGTTTCCCGGGAGCGGGCCTGGCGAAGGGGCTGGCGGTCACGCTCAAGACGATGACCCGCCGGTCGCACACCCAGCAGTATCCGGATGTCGCGCCGGATCTTCCGCCGCGGTCCCGGGGGGTGATCGCGCTGCTGGAGGAGAACTGCACCGTGTGCATGCTCTGCTCGCGCGAGTGTCCCGACTGGTGCATCTACATCGACTCGCACAAGGAAGAAGTCCTGGTGCCGGGCGCGGCCCGGCCCCGGCAGCGCAACATGCTGGACCGGTTCGCGATCGACTTCTCGCTCTGCATGTACTGCGGGATCTGCATCGAGGCGTGCCCGTTCGACGCGCTCTACTGGACGCCCGAGTTCGAGTACGCCGAGTACGACATCCGCGATCTCCTCCACGAGAAGGAGCACCTGGGCGCGTGGATGCCCACGGTTCCGCCGCCGCCGGCGCACGATCCGATGGGCGAGCCGGCCAAGGAGGAACAGGCCGCCACGAAGAAGCAACAGGCTTCGTCATGACGGGTCTCGACCTGCTGCTCGCGGGGGTCGGTCTACTCGCGGTCGGCGCCGGTTGGGCGGTGGTCGCCACCAACCAGGTGGTACGCGCGGGGCTCTGGCTGGTGGTCTGCCTGGGTGCTCTGGCGGTGGAGTTCCTGCTGCTCGGGGCCGAGTTGGTGGCCTGGACGCAGGTGCTGATCTACCTCGGCGCCGTCGTCGTGCTGCTGCTGTTCGCGGTGATGCTGACGCGGGCCCCGATCGGGCCGAGCCAGGACTTGGACCGCCGGATCGGCCCGGCGAGCGTCATCGGTGTCGGCGTCGGGCTGAGCCTCGGCACGCTGTTCGCGGTGGCGTACGGGTGGACGCGGTATGAGCTGCCCGCCCAGCACGGCAACGCCGAGACGGTCGGCGGGCCGATCTTCACCACCTGGGCACTGCCCTTCGAGGTCGTCTCCGTTCTGCTGCTGGGTGCCCTGATCGGGGCCGTCGTGGTGAGCCGGGGGGCCAAATAATGCACCCCTTCATCCCGTACGCCGTCGCCAGCGCACTCTTCGGCCTCGGCGTCCTCGGCGTGCTGCGGCGGCGGAACGCGATTCTGCTGCTCATGTCGGTCGAGCTGATGCTGAACGCGGTGAACCTGATCTTCGTCACCGCCGACGCCACGCTGCCCAAGGCGGCGCCGACCGGCCAGATCTTCACCTTGTTCGTGATCGTCCTCGCCGCCGCCGAGATCGGCGTGGGCCTGGCCGTCGTGCTGCAGCTGTTCCGGCTGAAGGCGACGATCAACGTCGACGAGATCCCGCTGGCGGTGGCGGGCGACGACGACGCCGATGGTGCCGGTGCGGCCGGTGCGACGGCCGACACCGCTGTTTCCGCTGAGAAGACGGGGGTGACGGATGTCGCCTGACACCCTCGGCCCGCTGCTGCCCGCCGTTCCCGCCGCGCTCGGCCTGGCCGGCCTGCTGACTCCGCGGGGCAGCCGGAGGATCGGGGCGGCGCTCGGCGTCACCGGCGCGGCCGTGTCGCTGTTGATCGTGATCGCGCTGCTGGCGAACAGCACCGCGCGCGCCGGGTTCGAGACCACCCGGGACTGGGTGACCTTGGGGAGCTTCCGGGTCACCCTCGGCGTCGCCATCGACCTGCGAGCCCTGTTGGTCGCGCTCGCCGTCGCGATCGTGGCCCTGGCGGTGCAGGTCTACTCCATCGGCTATCTAGCTGGTGACGACCGCTATGGCCCGTACGCGGCGCAGATCAGTATCTTCACCGCGGCGATGCTGGCGGTGGTCGTCGGCGGCGACCTGATCCTGGTGCTCGTCGGCTGGGAAGTGATGGGCGCCTGCTCGTACCTGCTGATCGCGCACGATCGGAGCCTGCCCGAGGCGCCGGCCGCGGCGATGAAGGCGTTCCTCGTGACCCGGTTCGGCGACGTCGGCTTCCTGCTGGGCATCGCCCTGCTCGGGGTGAACGCGCACAGCTTCCGGATCGCCGAGGTCATCCCGGCGCTGCCCCAGATGAGCCCCGGTACGCTCACCGCCGCCGCGATCCTGTTGCTCGCCGGGGTGGCGGGCAAGAGCGCGCAGTTCCCGCTGCACACCTGGTTGCCCGACGCGATGGCCGGTCCGACGCCGATCTCGGCGTTGATCCACGCCGCCACGATGGTCGCCGCCGGGGTCTACTTCGTGGCGCGGCTCTACCCGGTCTTCGAACAGGCTCCCGGCGCGTTGACCGTCCTCGGCGTGATGGCCGCCATCACGCTGTTGCTGGGTGCGTTCGCCGCGACCGCGCAGGACGACATCAAACGCGTACTGGCGTGGTCGACGGTCAGCCAGCTCGGTTACATGACCGGCGCGCTCGCCGTCGGAGCGCCCGATGCGGCGATCTTCCACCTGCTCACCCACGCCGCCTTCAAGTCGCTGCTGTTCCTAGCGGCGGGCTGCGTGATCCACGCCGTCGGGACGAACCTGATGTCCCGGATGGGCGGCCTGCGCAAGGTGCTGCCGGTGACCTTCTGGTCGATGACGATCGGGCTCGCCGCGCTCGCGGGCATCCCGCCGATGGCCGGGTTCTGGAGCAAGGAGGCGATCCTCGCCGCCGCCGAGCACGGAGCGGGCGGGACGGCGCTGGCCGTCTACCTCGCGGGTCTGCTCGGCACCTTCGTCACCGCCTGGTACGCGACCCGCCTGTGGCTGCGCGTGTTCTTCGGACCGGGCTACAACGACCACGTGCACGTGCCGAGCTGGGTGATGCAGGCTCCGGTGCTGGTCCTGGCGGTTCCGTCGGCCGGACTGGGGCTGGGGGCGTACGCCGTCGATCAGGAGCTGACCGAACTGGACGCGCTGGCGCTGCTGCCGATCGTGCTGGTGGTCGCCGGGATCGTCGCCGCCTGGTGGGGCTGGCGGCGTACCGGGGATCCGGCGAGCGTGCTCGGCGGGGCGCGCGGCTTCGTGGCGTCGGCCTTCGGTCTCGACGCCGTCCAGAACGCGCTGGTCGTCGCCCCGGTACGCGGGCTGGCCCGGCTCACGCGTACGGCCGACGAGTCCGGCGTGGACGGCGTGGTGACCGGCGTCGGGGTGGGCACGCTCGCCCTCGGCGGCTCGCTCAGCCGCTGGCATCGGTCGGGCATCCCCCGGGCGCTGGCCGGCGTGCTGATGATCGCCGCGGCCTCCGTCGTGGTCTTCGCCCTGAATGGACTGCTGAGATGAGCGCGCTGCTGATTCTGCTGCTCGCCGTGCCGCTGGCCGGTGCGATCGCCGCCGGGCTGCTGCCGGATCGGGCCGGGCGGATCGTGGCCACGGCCGCCGCGGCGCTCACCTTCGTCGCGTCCCTGCCGTTGGCCGCCGATCGGGGCGACGGGCTCTGGCATCAGGTCGGCTACGACTGGGTGAAAGGCTTGGGGATCCGCTTCGCCCTCGGCGTCGACGGGATCTCCTACCCGCTGATCGTGCTGACGACCCTGTTGACGCTGCTCTGCTGCGCGTACACGGTGTGGCGGGCTCCGGCGGACCGGCCGTCCGGCGGCAAGCTCGCCGCGTTGCTGCTCGCCATCGAAGTCGGCTTGATCGGCGTCTTCACCTCGCTCGACCTGGTGCTGTTCTTCATCTCGTTCGAGGTCGTGCTGCTCCCGATGTACGCCGTGATCGCCGGCTGGGGCGGGCCGGACCGCCGCCGCGCCGCCCGGAAGTTCGCGCTGTACACGCTGTTCGGCTCGGTGCTGCTCCTGGTGGGCGTCCTGGGCATCGGAACCTCGGCGGGCACCTTCGACATCGCCGCCCTGACCGCCGACCCCACCCTCTCCCGCAATACGCAGATCGGCCTGTTCGTGGTGCTCGCGATCGCGTTCGCGGTGAAGGCGCCGTTGTGGCCGCTGCACACCTGGCTGCCCGACGCGCACACCGAGGCGCCGACGGTCGGCAGCGTGATCCTCGCCGGCGTGCTGCTGAAGATGGGCACGTACGGGCTGATCCGGGTCGGGCTGGGCGTCCTGCCGGAGGGCGCGAAGGCGGTCGCCGGCGTGCTCGGCGTGCTGGCCGTCGCCGCCGTCATCATCGGCTCGCTGGTGTGTCTGGCCCAGCGCGAACTCAAGCGGCTGATCGCGTACTCCAGCGTCGGGCACATGGGCTTCGTCCTGCTTGGCATCGCCGCCGGGGCGGCGAGCGGCGGGCTGGCCCAGTCCACCGGGGTTCAGGCGGCGCTGCTCGGCAACATCGCCCACGGCATCATCACCGGCCTGCTGTTCTTCCTCGCGGGCGCGATCAAGGACCGCACGCACACCGGTGACCTGCACGATCTCGGCGGGTTGCGGGAGACCTCACCCGCCCTCGCCGGGATCCTCGGCTTCGCCGCCCTCGCCAGCCTCGGACTGCCCGGCCTGGCCGGCTTCTGGGGCGAGGCGTTCGCCGTCGTCGCCGCCGTTCAACAGGGTGGCGGCTGGCTCTGGCTGGCCGTCATCGCCGCCGTCGGCGGAGCGCTGACAGCGGCGTACCTGTTGAGATTGTTGAGGCGGGTGACCCACGGCCCGGCGGCGCCCGCGGTGACCGGGATTCCCGCGGTGACCATGGCCGAGGGCCTGGCCTGGGCGCCGCTGGTGCTGCTCGCGCTGCTCATCGGCCTGGTGCCCGCGCTGGTCAACGGGTACGTGCTGGAGTCGATGCCGGGTCTGGTCGAGGCGGTGGCGCGATGATCGACCACATCGGACTATTGCCGCTCTACCTCGCGGCCGGCACCGCGGTCCTCGTCCTCGTCGCGGACCTGCTGGTCGGCCGGGTCGCGGTCACGCTCGGCGCGGGCGTGCTCGGCGCGCTCGCCACCGCGGTCGGCTCGGCGATCGTCGGCTCGGGTCACGACCGCACTTCGTTCTGTGTGGACAGTGGCTGCTCGTGGGTCTTCGGCGACACGGCCGCCCTCCTCGCGGTCGCGGTGGCGGCGATCGCCGCGCTGGTCCTGCTGCTCTCCGCACCCACGCTCATGCGTGGCGACCTGCCCACCGGCGAGTACGCCTTCCTGCTGGCCGCCTCCATGACGGGCGGTGTGGCGCTGGGCGGGGCCCAGGATCTGATCACGCTCATCGTGGCGCTCGAAACGCTGACCCTGCCGCTCTACGCGCTGGTCGGGTTGCGCCGCAAGTCCGCCGAGTCCGCGCAGGCGGCGGTCACGTTCCTGCTGACCAGCGTCGCCGCGACCGCGGTGACCCTGCTCGGCGCGGCGCTCATGTACGCCGCCACCGGTCAGGTGCACTTCCGGGCGCTGTCCACCGCGCTGGACGTGACCGGACCCGGGCGGCCGCTGGCCGGGGCGGGCCTGGTCCTGCTGCTGGTCGGGCTGGCCTTCAAGGTCGCCGCGGTCCCCGCGCACGCCTGGGCGCCGACCACCTACGACGGTGGTCCGCTGCCGATCGCGGCGTACCTGTCGACCGCTTCGAAACTCGGCGGCCTGGTCGCCATCGTCTACGCCGCCGTCCTAGTCGGACCGGCGTGGACCCGGGTCACCGGCCCGGTGCTCGGCATCATCGCCGTCGCCACGCTGCTCGTGGGTACGCTCGTCGCCCTGCGCCAGCAGCGGATGGTGCGCCTGCTCGCGTGGTCGTCGGTGGCGCAGGCCGGCTTCATGCTCGCCCCGTTGGCCGCTCTGCACGTCGTCGAGGCCGGCCCGCTGGTCACCGCCACCTTGGCGTACGCCGTGATCTATGTGACCGTCGAACTGGGCGCGTTCGCCGGAGTGATCTCGTTGCGTCCGGCCGGAGCCGACGGCGGCACCCTCGACGAGTACGCCGGACTGGGCCGGACCGCGCCGGTGCGTTCGGCGGTGTACGCGTTCGCGGTGGTGGGGCTCGCCGGGCTGCCGCCCGCGCTCGCCGGCCTGTTCGCGAAGGTCTTCGTGATCCGGGCGCTGGTCGACGCCAAGGCGTGGTTCGTGGTGGCCGCCGCCGCGATCGCCGCCGTCGTCGGGCTCGCCGTCTACCTGCGTGCGGTTCTGCCGCTCTACCGCGACGGGGAGGGTACGCCCGCGCCGCGCGCCTCGATCGCTGTCGCGATCGTGCTCGCCGTCGTGACGCTGGCCGCGGTCGTGGTCGGCTTCATGCCGCAGTTCGTCCTCGACCTCACCACCTGACCGTTCGCCGCTGCCCCCGCGATAGCGGCGGCCCCCCGTTCGCGGCGGCCCCCGTTCGCGGCGGCCCCCGTTCGCGGCGGCCGCACGTTCGCGGCGGATCAGGGTTCTAGGTCGAATCTTGGACCAAGATTCGACCTAGAACCCTGATCCAGCGCCTGACGGAGAGCAGGCCAGCGCCTGACGGAGAGCAGGCCAGCGCCTGACGGAGAGCAGGCCAGCGCCTAACGGAGAGCGGAGTGGGTCAGGCGGAGGAGCGGACGACGAGTTCAGTCGGCAGCACCACCGACGCGGGGATGTCCTCCCCGGCGACGAGCCGGAGCAGCTGCCGGGCCATCTCCCGGCCCTGGCCGATGATCGGCTGCCGCACCGTCGTGAGTGGAGGTTCGGCGTACCGGGCTTGTTCGACGTCGTCGAAGCCGACCAGGGCCACATCGTCCGGCACTCGCCGACCGGCCTCGCGGAGCGCCGTCAACGCGCCGAACGCCATCAGGTCCGACGCCACGAAGACCGCGTCGAGATGGGGGTCGTCCGCGAGCAGCTGGCGCATCGCGACCGCACCGGATTCGCGGGTGAAGTCGCCGACGGCGACGATCGAGCGCCGATCGGAGTCCTGGAGTTCGCGCCGGTAGCCGGCGAGCCGGTCGATGCCCGCGACCATGTCCTGCGGGCCGGCGACGGTCGCGATCCGGGTCCGGCCGCGCTCCAGCAGGTGGCGTACGGCCAGCCGGGCCCCGCCGACGCTGTCGACCTCGACATACGGCACGGTGCTGCGCCCGAGCGGGCGGCCGCCGCAGACCACGGGGATGCCCATCCGGTGCAGCGAGTTGGGCAGCGGATCCGCTCCGTGCATCGAGGCGATGATGACCCCGTCGACGTGGCGGGCCAGCGCGTACCGCTCGATGCGGTCGTGGGCCGACGGCGAGCCGCCGACCATGAGGACGAGCTGTTTGTCGGCCGCTTCGAGTTCCTGCGACACGCCCCGGATGAAGCCGGGGATGGCCTGGTCCTCGGAGAAGACTCGGAACTCGCTTTCCGGGAGGATCAGCGCGATCGAGTCCGTACGCTGCGTGACCAGGCTGCGGGCGGCCTGGTTCGGCACGTAGCCGAGTTCGGCGATGGCCCGCTGGACCGTCTCGCGGATCGCCGGGGTGACGGTGGGGGAGCCGTTGACGACGCGGGAGACGGTCGCCCGGGACACCCCTGCACGCTCGGCCACCTGCTCCAACGTTGGTCGGCCGGTCATCTTCTCACCCCGCATCGCCGCGTTGATCATGGACTTTTCACCCCCGACACACCGTCGAGACCACAGTTAACTCCATGATCAACGGGGTGGGGGTGGGGTCAGCCGACTCGGAGCGCATCGAGGAGGGACTCGTCCCCGGCCAGCTCCAGCACGTCGAAGCCGACGCGGCCGTACATCGCCAGGAGCAGGTCGGAGGCGGTCCCGGACGCGGAGACGCGCGGGTCGGGCTCCTCGCTGTCGAGGATGGTGTCGGTGTCCAGCAGGGCGACCCCCGGGCCGCGCAGCCGCAGGAACCACTCCTCGTCGGTGTCGGCGGCGAGCAGGTGCACCACCCCGATCTTGTCGACCGGCCCCTTGCGGCGCGTCCCGCCCGCCGGGAGCCAGGTGTCGAGCACCTCGCTGACGCCGTCGGCGGCCAGCTTGTCCTCGATCGGTTCGGCACGGGCGATCGCCATCTGGGCGTCCCAGCGGTGCACCGCGGTCTCCAACGCGAGGCGGCGATCCCAGAACGCGACCTTCTTCGCCTGCGGCGCCCAGTTCCAGGCGGGCATGTCGGGGTCGAGCGCGTCCAGCGTGGCGAGCAGCCGCGCGGCCCGTTCGTCGAAGACCCCGATGGCCTCGGCGGCCGGGGGACGCTGGTCGGCGGGGGTGCCGTCGTTGATCGGGGGCAGCTGCGGGTCGGTGCTCAGCCCGCGACTGAGGTGCGACAGGTGCCGTTCATAGACATAGGCGAGGTGCTGAACCAGATCGAGGATGGTCCACCCCGGGCATGAGGGAACCTCGATGTCCGGGTCGGCCTCGAGCGCCTCGGCCGCCGCCGATCGGAAGGCCGAGATCTCGGGCCGCAGAGCGGCCAGCCAGAACTCCTTGCTGCCGTGCGTCCTGCTCATCCGGTCCTCCCGCGTACCGTCGTCCCGAGCACAGCTTAGGGTGAGTGCGTGCCTGAGGTCAGCCCTGATGTGTCGCTCGCTCGCTGGACCACCCTTGGCCTGGGCGGTCCCGCCCAGCGGATGATCGTCGCGAACAGCGTCGATGAGATCGTGCAAAGTGTACGGTCCGCCGCCGACCGCCCCGCGTTGATCCTGGCGGGCGGGAGCAATGTCGTCGTCGGCGACGACGGCTTCCCCGGTGTCGTCGTGCTCGTGCGGTCGGCCGGCTGGACGGTGACCGCCGACGACGGCGGCACCGTTGACCTGGTGGTTCAGGCCGGTCAGGACTGGGACGGCTTCGTCGCGTACACGGTCGCCGAAGGGCTGGCCGGAGTCGAGTGCCTGTCCGGCGTACCGGGGTCGACGGGCGCCACGCCGATCCAGAACGTCGGCGCCTACGGCCAGGACGTGTCCGAGGTGATCACCGCGGTGACGGTCCTCGACCGGCTCGCCGACGAGGTCGTGGAACTGTCCGCGGCCGAGTGCGAGTTCGCGTACCGCGGCAGCCGGTTCAAACACAACGACCGGTGGGTGGTCCTGTCCGTGGCCATGCGCCTGGTCCGATCGCCGCTCTCCACGCCCATCCGGTACGCGGAACTGGCGCGACGCCTCGGCGTGGAACCCGGCGACCACGTGAATCTGGGGCAGGTTCGCGAGGCGGTGCTCGCCCTTCGCCGGGGCAAGGGCATGGTGCTGGATCCGGAGGATCCCGATACCCGCTCGGTGGGCTCCTTCTTCATGAATCCGGTGCTCTCGGCTTCGGCGTACCAGATGTTCATGGCGAAGGCGGACGGAAATGCGCCTTCGACGTGGCCGGAGGCCGACGGCAAGGTGAAGGTGAGCGCGGCCTGGCTGATCGAGAACGCCGGATTCCGCAAGGGGTACGCGCGCGGCGGCGCGGCGATCTCGGGCAAGCACACGCTGGCGCTGACCAACCGAGGCGGCCGGACCGAGGATCTGCTGGAGCTGGCGCGCGAGGTACGCGACGGCGTGCACGCGCGATTCGGCGTGACCCTGCGCCCGGAACCGGTGCTGATCAACTGCGAGCTGTAGGTCGTTACAGCAGGTCAGGGTGGTCGTTACGTCCAATATGGGCGTTTTGCTAAAAACGCGGCGATGGGGTGTGCCCGTCGCCGCTCTTCTTATGGCGGGCGGATCATCCGCTCTTCTGGCGGCCGGATCCTCCGCGGCGGCGCACGCCGCACCAGTCGCCGGACCGCGGGCGCTGCCCGTTCCGCCGGCCGCGACGGACGCGTGGGCGACCTGCCCGAACTACGCGTACATGGTGACGTTGCCGGAGGGCAGCGGACGGTCGACCTTCAACCGCTACGACATCGGTACGGCGTCACTGGTCCCGATCAAGCAGTTCGATTTCGTGGTGAACGCGATCGGCTACTCCAAGACGCAGAACCTGGTGTGGGGCGTGCACTCGGTCGACAACGAGCCCGACACCCTCGTCCGGTTCGGCTCGCAGGGCGACCTCGTCGAGGTGGGCGTACCGGAGGACTCGTCCGGCACTCCGCTGACGGAGTTCGAGGCGCTGGCCGGCACGGTCGACGGGAACACCTACATCGCGCATACGCGTACGCCGGCGAACCACCTGATGACGATCGACATCGACCCGGCCAGCTCGACGTTCGGCCAGGTGAAGACGGATGTGGCGCTGTCGCGTACGTCGCCGGGGCGGAGCTATCTCAACGTCGGCGACTGGGACGTCTACGACCAGGACAGCCTCCTGTACGCCGTCGAGCTGGACAGCGACTTCCGCAAGCTGGTCAAGATCGACCCGGCGACGGGTCAGGTGACCGACGCGGCGACCGTGACCGCCGACCTGCCCGACAGCGCCAACTACGGCGCGGCCTTCATGGAGGACGGCAGCGGCAACTTCTACGTCGGCGCCAACAACGTGATCTCCGGCGGTACGCCGACCGGCCAGAGCCAGACCTTCATGCTGCGTACCGGGCTCACGCCGGCGCTGACCACGGCGTACGGGAAGGGCGCGGCGCTGCGCGTCAACGACGGCGCGGACTGCCTGCTCGCGACGGACTTCGGCGACGCGCCCGACTCGTACGGCACGCTCGACGACTCCGGCGGTCCGGCGCACGTGCTGTCGTCGTACCTGCACCACGGCAAGAAGCTGCGGATCGGGGCGAACATCGACGCCGACCTGGACGGGTTCAGCGACGCGGACGCCAAGGTCGACGACGACAACGTCCCCGGCATGAACGACGAGGACGGCGTACCGGCCGGGACGAAGTTCACCTCGACCAAGCCGAAGCTGACGGTGAAGATCACGAACACGACCGGGCTCGCGGCCGTGCTCGCCGGCTGGCTGGACAGCAATCGGAACGGCAAGTTCGACGACGCCGAACGGGCCATGGTCCCGCTCAGCGCCTCGGCGACGAGCGCGACGCTCACCTGGAAGGCGTTCTCGCTGCCGAGCGCGTCGGCGAAGTCGTTCCTGCGGCTGCGTATCTACGAGGCAGGCCGGACCGAGGCCGCCGGGCGTACCAGCGCCGGTCGCACCGAGGCCGGGCCGACGCCGGGCGGCTGGGTCGACGGCGGCGAAGTCGAGGACCACGAAGTCACCCTGGTACGCACCACCGCCGCGCGCGCGGTGACCGCGGTGTCGAAGCCGAAGGTCGAGATCGACCCGGACACTTGGCCGGCGAACAGCGACGGGCCGAAGGACCTCGACGACGACGGTGACGTCGACCAGCACGACCTGGACCTGGCGCTCGCCGCGACCGGGTTCGTGCTGCGGCCCTACCTGTTGCTCGGGGTCGGCATGGTGCTGCTCGGCCTGGTCATCCTGATCGTGGCCCTGATGATCGGCCCCAAAAAAGTACGCCGCCGGACCTAGCCGGCCTGCTTCATTCGCGCCGGACGCTTTCGTGCTGGACGCTTTCGCGCTGGACGCTTTCGCGCTGGACGCTTTCGCGCTGGACGCTTTCGCGCTGGATCAGGGTTCTAGGTCGGATCTTGGGCCAAGATTCGACAGCTTGACGACCAGCTGCTTTCCGGGCATCGTCACCGAACGACCCGAGGCGTTCGGCGACGCCGTCGAC
>NZ_JBFBAZ010000034.1:0-71002 GCF_040682475.1 Hamadaea sp. NPDC051192 | reverse complement strand
GTTCCTCCCGCGGTGAGGGTACTCAAGGAAAGACGCTTCGCGACACCCCGGGGATGCCTTCGTGACGGGTCGCGGATCTTACTGGCCGGACGGCGGATGGTCGCCTGACCGAATCGGTGGTCACATCCAGCCCGCTCACAGCCTCACCCCGTTAGGCGCGTTGATCATGGAGTTAACCGTGGTCTCGACGGCGTGCCGAGGGGGTAAACCCCATGATCAACGCGTCCAACGGGTGGGGTCAGGCGGGGGTGGGGGCGGCTGCTGGGCTTCGGCGCCCGGCCTGGTCGACGGCGCGTACGCCGAACTGCACGTTGTCCTTCGACAGATCGATGGTCGCCGTCGTCACGTCGCCGACCTCGACGACATGTGTCCAGTCCGGAGCCGACGACTCCCGCCACACGATCTCGTAGCCGACGAGGTCCGGTTCGGAGCCCCGGGTCCAGCGCAGGGTCGACTTGTTCGTCAGCGCGGACGTGTCGATCTTGACGGCCTTGGGCGTACCGGGGGCTTGGGCGAGCGACCAGAACAGGGCGGCGTTGACCTTCGCGACCCGCGCGATGTACCGGAAGTCGCAGAACTCGGGCAGGTCGCCGTACTGCACGCCGTTCTCCACGCGTACGTCTTGGTGCTGGTGGGCGAAGTCCTCCCGGGGCTCGGTGAACCGGCAGCCCGGGTAGCCCAGGTTGAGGAACGAGATGTGGTCGCTGCCGCGCAGGTACCGGTCGCGGCGGTAGACGAGGCGGATGTTCATGCCGGTGTGCTCGTTCTGGGCGGTCGCCAGGGCGTACCGGGCAAGCTGCCGGGAGACCGAGTCGTTCTCACCGCCGATGGATCGGCGGGTCGCCGCCTCGGCCGCGGTCTCGGCGGTGGGCACGCCCTCGGCGAACATCCGGACGAGCCGGTCGTGGCGTACGCCGTCGTCGCCGATCGGGCTGCCGACGATGTCGTTGCTGACCATGCCCTGCACGTCGGCGCCGTTCGCCTTCAACTGCTGGGCCAGGTACGCCGACCCGTACAACCCCTGTTCCTCACCGGCGACGGCGGCGAGGACGATCGTCGCCGCGCTCGGCCGGGTCGCCATCACCCGGGCCAGTTCCAGGACGACGGCGACCCCTGAGGCGTCGTCGTCCGCGCCGGGCGCGTCGCCGGTGGCGTTCATGACGTCGGTGACGCGGGAGTCGTAGTGCCCGGTGATCACGTAGACCCGGTCCGGGCTGGTCTGCCCGTGCACTGTGGCCACGATGTTGCTGATCACGGTCGGCACCGGAATCCGGGAGGCGACCGGCTGGAGGTAGGACTGCACCTCCACGGTCATCCGGCCGCCCGACTCGGCGGCGTACGCCGACAGCTGCGCGAAGATCCAGTCGCGGGCGGCGCCGATCCCGCGTACCGGATCATCCTGAGTGGACAACGTATGCCGGGTGCCGAACGCGGCCAACCGACGGACGGTGGCCTCGACCCGGGCCGGGTCGATGTCCCGCAGCAGGCTGCGGAGCTGGGCGTCGGGCCGCTGCGGAGTGATCGGCCGGCCCGGGCCGCCGAGGTCGCCCACCCCGCCGCCGGCCAGCTCGGCTCCGTCCAGTTCGGCACTGGCGGAAAGGGACGGGGCGGCAGCGGCGGCGGCGGGCAGGACGGTGGCCGCCGCGGTGGCGGCAGCGGATACGGACAGGAACGTACGCCGGGTCGGCGTGTTGTCATTGAGTCCCATAGATGGATCGTCGTCCCGATGACGCGCGCTGTCGACCGCAGCCGCCGGGACGCCACGGCGACGCTCACCCGGACGCCACGGCGACGCTCGCCGGAAAGCCGCGGCGACGCTCCCCCGGGCGCCGCCATGACGCTCATCCGGGCGCCGCTGCGGCGCTCCCCCGGGGTCGCCATGATCATGGTCATTCTCCTGTCACTATGGCGACCCGAAAGTGACCATGATCTTGGCCCGCCGGCACGCGCCACCCCAACCGCCGCCCCTTTTGACAGCGTTATCCCGAATAAAGAATATGGCCGTACCGCAATTCACTACCGCACCCCGCCGCGTACGCGTGCGCGCAATAAGAAAAGGCGCGCTCGAATAGCGTCTACTACCGCATTGAAGGCGCTCCGATGTCCCACCATTGGACGAAGATCAACAAGGCATCGAACCAGGTAGGGTGCACGAAAATATGCGTTGTGCTGGTTCGGATCCATGCGTTTTGAACCTCGATGGAGTTTTTGTTGCCGTGCCCGATTGCTCGTTGATATAACCGCGTGGTGGAATTGAACGGATCGCGGGGAGGACCCATGCGAAACGAACGGCTGCGCGAAGCCATCCGCGCCAGTGGACTGGCGATAACGGAGCTCGGCGGCGCCGTCGGAGTCAACGGCAAGACGGCACAGCGGTGGGTCTACGAAGGACGCACACCTCGCCGGAAGACGGCCGACCGGGTCTCGCGGCGGCTGGGCGTACCGGTCGACTGGCTGTGGCCGACCATCACCGGACCCGACGCGGGTCCCGACAACCAACCGCGCGACTTCGTGCGGCTCTACGCGCACCGTGGCGAAGCGCCTCGGCAGCTCTGGCACGAGCTGATGCGCGGGGCGAAGTCGAGCATCGACATACTGTGCGTCACGGGGCTCTTCCTGGCGGAGGACAACCCCAGCGTCGACGACCTGTTGGCCCGCAAAGCCGAGGACGGGGTGCCGATACGGCTCGCGATGGCGCATCCGGCCAGCCCGGCCCTGCGTCGTCGCGCCGCCGAACAACGGCTCGTCGGAGCACTCGCCGCCCGCGCTCGGGCGGCGATCTCCTACTTCGAGCCGATCGGCGCGATACCCGGGGCGCAACTGCGGACGCACAGCCTCACGGCGTACTCGTCGATCTTCCGGTTCGACGACGATCTCCTGCTCAACCAGCATCTCTTCGGTGTGCAGAACTTCCTCAGCCCGCTTATGCACCTGCGGCGGGAGACCGAGGGCGGCCTGTTCGACCTGGTGACCGACGCGTTCGACCGGTTCTGGGTGGCCACGATGCCGATCGGGCCCGACTAGGCTGTGCTGAAAAGGAGCGCCCTTCCATGACCGACCTCGCCGCTCTCGCCCGCCGGCAATACGCGACCCTCGACCCGCTCGAGGTGCGCATCCGGACGCATCGGCTCTACAGCGCCCAACCGGACGACGTCGACGCGGCGGTCCGGGCGGCGGTCGGGCTCAGCGCCGCTGACGACCTCCTCGACGTCGGCTGCGGCACGGGCGCCTTCCTCCAGACGCTGGCCGGGGAGGGACACCTCGGCCAGCTCACCGGGCTCGACATGTCGCCCGCCGCGGTGACCACGCTCGCGGCGGCACCGGGCCTCACCGCGATCGAGGGCGACGCTCAGCGCCTGCCCTTCGACGACGCCGCGTTCGATGTGGTCACCGCGCGCCACATGCTCTACCACGTTCCCGATCCGCTGCTCGCCGTGCGCGAGGCCCGCCGGGTGTTGCGTCCGGGTGGGCGCTTCGCGGCCGTGGTCAACCTCGAGACCACGATGCCCATCCTGATGGGGCTGCTCGCCACCTCGGCCGGCACGCACGGCTTCGCCCGCCTGCGGCCCCGCGGCGAGGTCGGCCGGGGTCCGCGCATGGCCAGCGTCCACGACGGCAATCTTCCCGCGCTGGTCCAGCAGATCTTCGGGTACGCACGAACGCACCGCCACGACAACGCGCTGGTCTTCCCAGCACCCGCGCCGATGATCGACTACGCGGTCTCATGTCTGGTCGGCTGGGGTGTGGCCGACAACGACTCGCGGCGCGACGACGTGATCGCGACCCTCACCGAGAACGCGGCCACCCTGTTCGCGGACGGCGGCCCGGTACGCGACCCGAAGGGCTACGTGATCGTCACCGCGACCGCCTGACAGCCCGTCGGTCTACCGGCTGACGTCGGCGACCGCCGTCGTGGCGAGCGCTGCGACTTCGGCCAGCGTCGCCATCGAGGTGTCGCCCGGGGTGGTCATGGCCAGCGCACCGTGGGCCACGCCGTACTCCACGGCGAGGCTCAGGTCGAGTCCGGTCAGCAGTCCGTAGATGAGGCCGGAGGCGAAGCCGTCGCCGCCGCCGATCCGGTCGAGCACCGCCAGGCCTTCCCGCATCCGGGATTCGGCGATCTCGCCGTCGCGCCAGACGATCGCACCCCAGTCGTGCACATTGGTGGAGTGCACTCGGCGCAGCGTGGTGGCGACGACGCGGAGTCGCGGGAACTCCTTGACCAGGTCGTCCACGTGCCCGGCGAAGGTCGCCGCCGAGACCGGCGCCTCGGTGGGCACCCCGAAGAGCACGTCCACTCCGGACAGCAGGCGGCGGTTGACCTCCTGGGCCCGTTCGCGGCCGCCTCGGCCGTGCCAGAGGCTGGCCCGATAGTTGAGGTCGTACGAGACGGTCGCGCCGTGCCGATGGGCCGCGTCGATCGCCGCCTCGATGAGGTCGGGCGTGGTGTCGGACAGCCCGGCGAGGATGCCGCCGGTGTGCAGCCAGCGTACGCCGCCGCCGAAGAGCGCATCCCAATCCACATCGGAGGGACGGAGCTGGGCGACGGCGGTGTTTCCGCGATCGGACACCCCCAGCGGCGCGCGTACGCCGAAGCCACGTTCGACGAAGTTGAGCCCGTTGCGCACCTCGCGCCCGATGCCGTCGTAGGGCAGCCACGCGACGTGCGACGTGTCGACTCCACCGGCGAGCATGAGGTCCTCGACCAGGCGGCCCACCTCGTTGTCGGCCAGCGCCGTGACGATCGCCGTACGCAGCCCGAAACACCGCCGCAGCGCCCGCGCGACGTTGTACTCGCCGCCGCCTTCCCAGACCGAGAAGCTGCGCGCCGTGCGTACGCGTCCCTCGCCGGGGTCGAGCCGCAGCATCACCTCGCCGAGCGCGACCAGGTCGACCGCGGTCATCGCGCGGCCAACTCGACGGCGGCGGCCGACCGGCGGGTGATCTCGGCGAAGTCGCCGCTCGTCAGCAGATCCGGGGCGGCCAGCCAGGACGCGCCGACCGCGAGCACGGCGGGCTCGGCGAGGTAGCCGGCGAGGTTCGCCAGTGAGACGCCGCCCGTCGGCACGAACTTGACCTGGCCGAACGGGCCGGACAGCGCGCGGATGCCGGCCGGGCCGCCGAGCTGCTCGGCCGGGAAGAACTTGACGGTCGTGACCCCCGCTTCCAGGGCGGCCTGCAGTTCGGTCGCGGTGGCGATCCCCGGGATCACCGGTACGCCCACCTCCTGGCAGCGCCGCACCACGGTCGAGGAGAACCCTGGGCTGAGGATGTATTTCGCGCCGGCCTCGACGGCCAGCTCCACCTGCTCGGCAGTGAGCACGGTGCCGGCCCCGACGAGCAGGTCGCTCTGCTCCGCCAGCGTCGCGATGGCCGCCAGGGCAGCCGGCGTACGCAGGGTGATCTCGATGGTCCGGATGCCGCCCGCCCACAGCGCCTGCCCGAGGTCGAGCGCGAGCCCGGCGTCGGGCAGTGCCACGACGGGGATGATCCGTGTTCCGCCCAGCTGAACGTCGTTCACGTCAGCGAAACTACTACACCCGGTTCCGGGCCCGATAGGCCGCGACCGTCGTCCGGCTGGCGCAGGTGTTGGAACAGAACCGTCGAGTGCGGTTCTTGGACTGGTCGACGAAGAAGTCTTCGCAGCCGTCGGCCGCACAACGTCCCAGCGTCAGGCCGGGGTCACCGGTGGCGACGTGTGCGAGGGCCGCACCGACGGTCTGCCCGATCCAGCGGACCGGCTCCTCGCCGTTGCGCGCGAAGTGGATGTGCGGATGGTCTTCCCCGTCGTGATCGGACAGGTGCATCCGCGGTGGATATCGCCGCAGCAACGTGTCGACCGCGTCCACCGGTACGCCGTCGACGATCTGGCCGAGCGCCGCCCGGATCACCTTCAGCAGCGGCGCCAGCTCGGCCGGGCCGGGCGGGGTGACCTCGTGTTCGGTGAACATCTGGTGCCCGTCGGAGGCGGACGCGGGCGAGTTCACCAGCTCGACCGCGAACCGCGTGACGTTGCCCAAGTAGTCGACGTATTCCACTTGACCACCTACATTCGCACTCCATATCGTAGGCCCCATGCTAGCAAAAGACCCCTACACAGCGGCACTGCACCGGCTCGGCCACTTCCAGTCGGCGCTCGACCGGGCCGATACCCCCGAAATCCGGGCCGAGCTGCTCATCGACCGGTTCTTCTGGCAAGGCGAGGACCACGACGCGGCGCAGTACGCGGTCGACGCCCTCGACCCGGCGTCGACCACCGGCCGATACCTGGCCGCCCGTCACGCGTACAGCCGCTTGTTGTTCGAGCACGAGGTCCGGCCGGACGACCAGGCCGTGGTGCGCGTGGGCTACGAGGCGGCCGCCGCGGATCCGCAGCTGGCCGGCTGGGGCGAGTTCCACCTGGGCGTCTTCGCCGACAACATCCTGGAAGACCCGATCGCGGCGAAGGCCCACTTCGACCGGGCGGCCATGGACGGCAACCCGCTGTTGCAGTCCTATGTGGTGCGTCATCTGTCGGTGCACGAACCCGAGCGGGCCCTCGACCACCTGCGCCACTCGCTCTACCTGCGGGCCACGCTCGGCTACCGGCCGCAGACCGCGGCCGCGATGGTGGCACTGGCCGACGCGCTGCCCGAGGGTGACGAGCGGCAGCATCTGCGGGCGGCGGCACTGGTCACCGCGCAGGAGCTTCAGCTGTCCTGGCTGCTCGGCGCGCTTTCCTGAGCAGCGGAGCCTGACCCGGCGGAGACTCCGGTGATCAGCAGGCCCACCTCGGCTCCGCCCACGGACGACGGCGGCGTGCCGAGCTGGCGCGACAACGGGACATCCGGCAGCCCGACGGGTGGGGCCGGCGGAAGCGGGGTCGGCGACGACCACCACCGCGACACCGGCGGCTCCTCCCCGGGCTCGCCGAGCGCCGCCGCCGTGCCCACCACCGGCGTGACGACGCCGGAGCCCCGCTGCACCTGCAACGCGTCAAGCAGATCGGACCGCGTACGCCCGCGCCAGAGCAGCAGCGTGAACGGATCCTCGTCGAACCGCTCGGCGAGCAGGTAGCACGCGGCGGCGATGTGCTTGCACGGCCAGCCCCAGTCCGGGCACGAGCAGTCCAGCGACACGTCGGTGGCACGGGTCGGGAACAGCGGCACGCCCTCGGCGGCGAACAGGTCGACGAGTTCGTGCGGCACCTGACCGGCCAGCAGATGCGCCGCGAACAGGGCCTGCGCGGCGAGCTGCCGCTCCAGCCCCGCCCAGGTCGCCTCGCCGAGCGGCGGGAACCCGAGCCGCACCTTGTACGGAGTGGCCCGCGACCCCTGCACGGCGGCGCTGACCAGACCGGGCTGGACGTCCAGCGAGAGCACCTGCCCGGCTCGGGCGTACGACCGACCTCGGGTCAGCCTTCCCTTGTCCGCGAACGATTCCAGCGCGCCGA
Organism: Hamadaea sp. NPDC051192; assembly: GCF_040682475.1. Lineage (NCBI taxonomy): Bacteria > Bacillati > Actinomycetota > Actinomycetes > Micromonosporales > Micromonosporaceae > Hamadaea > Hamadaea sp. NPDC051192. The sequence goes on along the minus strand of NZ_JBFBAZ010000034.1, from coordinate 63,570 downwards.
TGAACGCCTTCGACCACCAGGTGTCCCCGATCGAACCTCTCGCCGACCGGGCCTTGATACCGCCCGCCACCTTGCGGGGACGGCCGAACTCACGCCACTGCGGGGTCGTCACTCGACCACCGCCGATCGGTCGAGAGTGAACAGGTCACGCAGGTCGTCGGTGCTCAACTCGGTGATCCAGCCCTCGCCCGTGCCGACGATCCGCTCGGCCAGGTCGCGCTTCTCGGCCAGCATCGCCGAGATGCGCTCCTCGACCGTGCCCGCGCAGACGAACTTGCGTACCTGCACGTTGCGCTTCTGTCCGATGCGGAACGCGCGGTCGGTCGCCTGGTCCTCGACCGCCGGATTCCACCAACGGTCCACGTGGATGACATGGTTGGCCGCCGTCAGTGTCAGACCGGTACCGCCCGCCTTCAACGACAGCACGAAGATCGGCGGGCCGTCGTCAGCTTGGCTGCGCCGCTGATCCAGGGCGTGACCGCCTTGGAAGCGCTGGACCATCTCGTCGCGGCCGGACTTCGCGACGCCGCCGTGCAGGAACAGCACCTCACGCCCGAACCGCCCGGTCAGGTACGCCTGCAACGCGCCGCCGAACTCGGCGTACTGGGAGAACAGGAGCGCCTTCTCCCCCGCTTCGAGGACCTCTTCGAGGATCTCCTCCAGCCGCGCCAGCTTCCCGGACCGCCCGGCCAGCCGCGAACCGTCGCGCAGCAACTGCGCCGGGTGGTTGCACACCTGCTTGAGCTTGGTCATCGTGGCCAGCACCAGGCCCTTGCGCTCGATGCCCTCGGCGCCCTCGATCGCCGCCAGCGCGTCGTCCACAATGGCCTGATACAGGGTGGCCTGCTCCGCCGTCAGGTTGCAGACCACCTCCATCTCCAGCTTCTCCGGCAGGTCCGAGATGATCGACTTGTCGGTCTTCAACCGCCGCAGCACGAACGGCTGGGTCAACCGCCGCAATCGCTCCGCCGCCGCCTGATCGCCCTGCCGCTGAATCGGCTCGGCATAGGCCCGCTTGAACTCCGAGGCCGGCCCGAGCAGCCCCGGATTCGCGAACTCCATGATCGCCCAGAGGTCTGCGAGGCGGTTCTCCACCGGCGTACCGGTGACTGCGATCTTGTGCCGCGCGGGCAGCGACCGGATCGCCACCGCCTGCCGCGTCGCCGCGTTCTTGATCGCCTGCGCCTCGTCGACCACCACGCGATGCCACTGGATCCTGCTCAGCGCCTCCGCGTCCCGGGCCGCGAGGGCATAGGTCGTCACGACCAGGTCCGCGCCCCGCACGGCCTCCGGGAAACTCTCGCCCTGCGCCCGTTCAGCCCCGTGATGCACGTGTACGCGTAGAGCAGGGGCGAATTTGGCGGCTTCCCGTTCCCAGTTCCCGACCAGCGACATCGGACACACCAGCAGCGTAGGTCCGACGTTTTCCCTGCTCAGCAGGGCTAGAAGCTGGACCGTCTTGCCCAAGCCCATCGAATCCGCGAGGACGGCGCCGAGGCCCAGCCGTTCGAGGAAGGCCAGCCACGACAGGCCCCGTTGCTGGTAAGGCCGCAGTACGCCGGTGAACTGCCCGGACGGCTCGACGGCCGTTATCTTCTCGCCGTCCAGCAGTCCGCGTACCCATCCGGAGGCCTGGACGTCGACCACCGGCAGCCCGGCAGCCGCCGCCGGAGCGCCCGTGAGCAGGTCGAGCACGCTCATCTGGCCCTTGGTCGCCATGAGCGCGAGGCCGGCGGCGAGCCGCTTGGCGTCGAGCTCGACCCATTGCCCCCGTACGCGCACCAGCGGAGCCTTGACCTTGGCCAGCCGCTTGAGTTCGGCCTCGGTGAGGGTGTGGTCGCCGAGGGCGAGTTGCCACTCGTAGTCGATCATCGCGTCGAGACCGAGGGTCGTGCCGTTGGCGACGGTCGCGGGCGCGGTCGGGGATTTCGCGGTGAGTTTCGCGCCGATGCGCGCCGCCGGCTTGCCCCACCAACTGGGCAGCAGTACGCCGAACCCGGCCCCGGCGAGCAGGGGCGCGGCGTCGCGGAGGAACGCGTGCGCCTCGGCGGTGTCGAGCGGAAGGTCGGCCGGGCGGGCGGCGGCGAGCGCGCGATCGAGGTACGGCCAGAGCCGGGCGGCCCGGCCGAGTTCGGCGAGGAAAGTCTCTTGTGGAGCGTCGAGGTAGCGGGCGAGGGCGGTGTGACCGCGCTGGGACTCCCAGATGTCGCCGGCCGGGACCACGAGGCTGGGTTCGTCGGCGGCTTGCAGGGACAGTTCGACGCGCCACGGGTCGTCGGACTCCGGGTCGAGCGGCTCGACCAGCCGGAAGAAGGCGCGGACCGAGCCGGCGGCCGCGTCGCGTGCCCATTGGTCGAGGTCGTGGCGGAGCTTGGCGAGCTGCTCCGGGGTGGCGGTGAACGCGCGACGGGTCCCGGCGAGCGCGCCCGGCCAGGTGTCGGCGTCCTCGGGCGGTAATGCCGTCCGAGCGGCCGCGTCGACCAGCGCGTCCAGGGTTTGGGCGAAGACTTCTTCGGCCGGCCGCAGTTCCCCGGCCTCCGACGTACGCCCGACGGGTGGCATCGCGTGGAGCAACGTCTGCACCCACGGGCGGTCCTCGCCGGTGAGCACCGGCCGCCACAGGGCGAGTGGGACGTCGTCGGTGCCGCCGACGGTGGGCACGACGCGACCGCGCGCGACCAGGTCGACGGCGTAGCGGGCGACCTCGGCCAGGTGTCGGATCGTCCCGCCGGCTCCGTCGGGCGGGGTCAGCAGGAACTCCAGCGCTTCGTCGGCGTCCAGCTCGACGGTCGGGACCTGCCAGGGGGCGAGCTTAGGCGCCCGATGCCCAGGCGCGTCCTCCCGGAACAGCTCCGGCGACTCCAGCGGTCGTCCACCGGCACTGGGCAGCAGAAACGTGGCCTCGCCGGGCTTGCCGTACACGTCGGGGGCCACGGCGTACGGATGGATTCGGCGGCTCTTGCCGACGGCGGGCAGGGTCGAGTCCTCAGCCCAGAGGGCGAGTCCGCCGGCGGCCCGCCACACCCCGTGCACCACGAGCATCCTTCACAACCCCCCAACGCGCCGCTGCCAGGAGATTCTATGAGCCGGGCCCGACAGGCGTACCCACCGGACCCGGCCGACGGTCACGGTTCGGTCTGGCCGTTGAGGAGCCAGGGCAGGTTGACCTTGCGGAACACGATCGAGCGGTGCGACGTGCTGTTGGCGTCGGCGTTCTCGTTGACCTCGATCAGCGCGCCCACGTAGTAGTCGGCGGTCTTGGCCATGCTGCTGTAGCCGCCCTCCTGCACGTTCGCCGTGCCCAGCTCCGACCAGGCGGGCAGCGGGGCGTCGCTGGTCTTGCGCCAGATCGGCCAGGTCACCCCTTCGTCATAGCTGATCCGGAACTCCATGTCGGTACGCGTGACGGTGCTGGGCGGGTTCAGGAACACGATCCGGGTCGGGTCGTCGAGGTTGTACCGGATGATCGAGCCTTCGCAGCGCGGGTCGAGCAGCGTCGAGTCGGCGGCGTACGCGCCGAAGCCGCCTTCGATGGTGCCCCGGGTGACCCAGCGTCGCTTGGCGATGTTCCACAGTCCGTCGGAGGCCCGGTCGTTGCGGTAGAGGCGGCCGTCGGTCAGCTCGAGGATGGTGCCTTCGTTGGTGCCGTCCTGGACGGTGCCGTCGGCGGGATCGGTGATCAGGGCGTATTTCCAGGTCGCGCCGTGGTCGTCGCTGTAGATGTTGCGGTGCAGCGCGGGGATGACCAGGCGTCCGGCGTGCGCGCCGACGGTCAGTTGTACGCCGGCGCCCGGGCCCATCGCGTCCCAGACCCAGGTCTTGCCGTTGAGCGTCTTCGGCTTCAGCGACTCGGTGAGGTCCTGCGGCGTCGTCCAGGTCAGCCCGTCGTCGGTGCTCTTGGACAGGTAGACCTTGCGGTGCTCCCAGGCGTTCATCTTGGTGGTGCCGGTGGCGCCGTTCTCGCTGACGCCTTCGGGGTTCCAGCTCAGGAACAGGAAGATCGTGCCGGTGGTGCGGTCGACCACGGCGGTGGGGTTGCCCCAGGTGCCCTGGCCCGCGCCGACCACTTCGCGCAGCGACGACCAGGTGGCGCCGTTGTCGGTGGAGCGCTTGTAGACGAGGTTGATGTTGCCGTAGTCGACGTTGGCCGAGGCGCGGCCTTCGACGAAGGCGAGAAGCGTGTTCGGCGTGGTGCGGATCAGCGACGGGATCCGGAACGAGTGGTAGGTGATCCCGTTGAGGACCTCGCTGCCACCGCCGTCGAAGAGAAGCTTCTCGGTGTGGATCGCGGTCGCGGCCTGCGCCGGGGCGGCGGTCGTCAGGCAGGCGGCGGCCGCGATCAAGACCGCGACCAGCCCGGACATGGGACGTGGGATGTTGGGTCTGTGCACTGCGTTCCTCCTTGGAGACGCGTGGGCGGTGAGAGCATCATCCGCGCTTCGCCGTCGATGTCAAGAGGGGAAGTCACGTCTTCACAAAGTGATGAGCGCTGTGGTAAATCATTCACACCACATCGACGACCGCACCAGCATCGATCGAGAGGATCCCCCTATGCGCCGTCTCACGGTCTCGGTCCTGCTGGCCGCGGTGGTCGCTCTGGTGACGTCCGCACTGCCCGCCACCGCCAATCCCGCGCAGCCTCGGGTCGGCGGCGGGCAGTCGGACGGCGTCACCGCCGCCGTCGTGTGCACGCCCAACCCCGCGACCCCGTTGCGCCAGCTGCGCGCGATGTGGATCGCCAGCGTCACCAACATCGACTGGCCCAGCGCGACGGGGCTGAGCGCGGCCACGCAGCAGGCCCAGTTCAAGTCGTGGCTCGATCTGGCCGTGCAGCACAACATGAACGCCGTCGTCGTGCAGATCCGCCCGACGGCCGACGCGTTCTGGCCCTCGACCTACGAGCCCTGGTCCCGCTACCTCACCGGTACGCAGGGCGTCAGCCCCGGCTACGACCCGCTGGCCTTCATGGTGAGCGAGGCGCACGCCCGCAACCTGGAGTTCCACGCCTGGTTCAACCCGTATCGGGTCGCGTTGACCACCGACCTGACGACGCTGACGGCGACCCACCCGGCGCGTACGCATCCTGACTGGACCTTCGCCTACGACGGCCGGCGCTACTACAACCCCGGCATTCCGGCGGTGCGGACGTTCGTCGAGGACGCGATGATGGACGCGGTCACCAAGTACGACGTCGACGGCGTGCACTGGGACGACTACTTCTACCCGTACCCCGTCTCCGGGGTGGCCATCCCGGACGCGGCGACCTACGCGCAGTACGGCGGCGGCTTCGCCGACGTGGCCGACTGGCGGCGCAACAACGTCGACCTGCTCGTGCAGGAGATGTCCCAGCGCATCCACGCCGCCAAGCCCTGGGTCAAGTTCGGGATCAGCCCGTTCGGCATCTGGCGCAACGCGAGCACCGACGCGCTCGGTTCGCAGACCAGCGGCCTCCAGTCGTACGACGCGATCTACGCCGACTCCCGCAAGTGGGTGAAGTCCGGCTGGCTGGACTACATCGCCCCGCAGATCTACTGGCACATCGGTTTCACCACGGCCGACTACGCGGTCTTGATGCCCTGGTGGGCCGACGTGGTGGCGGGCACGAACACGCAGCTCTACATCGGGCAGGCGACGTACCGGGTCGGGGCGTCCGGCCAGTCCGCCCAGTGGCAGACGACGACCGAGCTGACCAATCACCTGATGCTCAACCGCGATTACTCTGAAGTGGACGGAGACATCCACTTCAGCGCCAACGACATCCTCGCCGACCGGCTCGGCGGCGTCACCCGGCTCACGGCCGACCACTACACCCGGCCCGCGCTCCCGCCCCTGTCGGTCACCGGCACGCCGCCGGCCTCACCCGCCACTCCGACTGGTACGCGAGTGAGCACCGGCGTCCAGCTCACCTGGACCGGATCGGGCACGTCGTACGCCGTCTACCGGATCGCCGGGGCCGGACCGGCCGACGCCTGCGCCTTCACCGACGCGACGAACCTGCTGACCACCGTACGCGGAACGGCGTACCTGGATAAGTCGGCGGTCGCCGGGCAGACCTACACCTACTACGTGACCGCTTTGGACCGCCTGCAGAACCAGAGCGCGCCGAGCACCGGGCGTACGGTGAGCGGCGGCCCGTTCAGCGTCATCGTGGACAACACCGACAGCGGCCGGTTCACCGCCAGCGCCAACTGGGGCAGCTCGGCGTACTCGACGCAGCGGTACGGCGCCGACTACCGGTTCGCCAACCCGCAGTCGGTCTCCGACGCCGCCTGGTGGAAGGCCGACATCCCAGCGGCCGGCAGCTACAAGATCGCGGTCTGGTACCCCGCCAACAGCGGATACAACAGCGCCACCCCGTTCGTCGTCGCCACCACCACCGGCAACGTGACGGTCTCGGTCGATCAACGGTCGACCGGCGGGACCTGGGTGAACCTCGGCACGTTCACACTGGCGGCGGGCGACCACAACGTGGTCGGCGTCAGCCGGTGGACGACCGGGACCGGCTACGTCATCGCGGACGCCGTACGCATCACCGCTGCCTGACTCCCCCTCATGGCAGCACGGAGCCGCCCCGGCCGATCGCCGGGGCGGCTTCGTCTCACACTGCCAGCGGCTCGCCGGTCTCCAGCAGCGACTTGAGGCTGGACAGCAGCGGCGGCCAGCCGCCACGGATGCCTTCGAGCACCTGGCTGCCCGGCTGGAAGCCGTCCTGGATCACGGTCAGCTTGACGACGTCGCCCTGCGGTTCCAGCTCGAACGTCAGCCGCGACCGCGGCTCGGCGGCCATCTCCGGCGGCATGCCGCCCACCATCTCCTGGAACTCGGGCGTGAAGGTGTGCCACGTGTACGACAGCCGGCGGTACGGCTGCGACTCCAGGATCACCTGCTCCGGATCGGCCATCCGCAGCCCCTTGTAGATCCAGGTGATCGTCGAGCCCTTCTGCCAATCGGTCTCGAACTCGGTTCCCCAGTAGCGGCTGGTGAACGCCGGATCGGTCAGCGCCTGCCACAGCTTCTCCGGCGTGGTCCGGATGTACGTCGTGTACACGAACTCGGTGTCGCTCATGGGTTCTCCCTCCAATGCCCGCTTCAGGTCGGCCAAGGCCTGCGCACGCGCCCGGCCGTACTGCCCGATCCACCGGTCGGCGATCGAGTTGATCGGTTCGGCGTTGAGGTAGTGGTACTTCTCCCGGCCCCGCCACACGGTCGTGACCAGGTTGGCCGCCTCCAGCACGGCCAGGTGCTTGCTCACCGACTGCCGCGCCATCCGCAGCCCGGCGCACAGCTCCCGCAAGGTCTGCCCGTTGCGCTCGTTCAGACTGTCGAGCAGCTGCCGCCGGCTCGGATCGGCCAGCGCCCGGAAGACGTCGTCCATACCCACCTCAGATATGCAGCCTCTTGGCTGCCTTTAACGATAGGCAGCCTATCGGCTGCATGTCAATCGGAACGCGCCGAATCCCCAGCTCAATCCGCCGAGATCGTCAATCCACCGAGACCGCGATGAGTCCCCCGATCGCGATCACGAACCCCAGCGCCGCGAAGGCGATCCCACCCAGCCGTTCCTCCCGCCGGGACGGATTCGCCTCCCGCCGGGACCGCCAGAGCAGCCAGCCGCCGATCGCGAGGAGAACCAGGCCCAGCACCGGATAGCCGCCGGTGGACAGCGGGTTGATCGCCACCGGACGCGCGACGAGAGAGATCATCGGCCGAGGCTACAAGGCGGCGGCCTCAGCGCTCCACGGTGATGCCGAGCGCGCCGGCGAGCAGCTCGGTCAGCACGACCAGATCGTCCGCGCGAACCGTCGCCCCGGCCAGGCTCGCCACCCCGCCGAGCCCGCTCAGGTCGCAGTCGACGAACCGGGCGCCCTCAAGCTTGGCGTTGCTGAACTGAGCGGCGGTCAGATCGCAGCGCTCGAAGAGCACCCCCCGCAGATCCGCCCCGACGAAATCGGCCCGCCGCAGATCGCAGCCGACGAACGCCGACTTGGTGAAGGTCGTCGCGCGCCACGTCGTCAGATCGAGCCGGCAGTCGCGCAGGGTGACATCCCGCAGCGCGCCACCGATGTAGACCATCCCGGTGCCGCGGCACTCGACCAACTCCACCCGCCGCAGGCCACACCGGTCGGCGTTCAGGTTCGCCAGGTCGCAGTGATGCAGCGCGCAGTCGACGAAGGTGGCCCTCTCCAGGCGTACGCCCCCGAGCCGGACGCGGGTGAGCCGGCTCTGCTCCACCTCCAGCCCGGCGGCCTCCCCCTCGAACGTCTCACCGGCGAGGTCGAGCTGCCACCACGCCTCCTCCTCGTCGAGGACCGGCGTCCCGGTCGACCACTCGGCAGGCAGATTCGGCGGTGCGGGCTGCGAAGCTTTCGTCACGCGCCGAACCTAGCCCACCGCCCCGACAAGATCGGCAGAGAAATCTCGCAAATGCCGTCGTAATGCGGTAACCCCATGAGATCGAATTACTGCATGGCAACCCTCGCACCACCTCGAGCAGTCGCGCCGCCGCGTGCATACACGACGTATGCTCGCCCGATGGCGTACACCTCCATCCGGGTCACCACCGAGGTACGCGACCGGCTCGCGCTGATCGCCGACCAGCGCGGCATCAGCCTCGGCAAGCTCCTCATGGAGTTCGCCGAGAAGACCCTGACCCCCGAAGAGCTGAAGGCTCGTGGCGAAGCCGTCCGCGAGTTCTTCCGTGAGACCTACGGGCAGGTCATCACCGATGAAGGTCTCGCGGAAGCCAACAAGTGGTTGGACTCGCTGTGACCGACGATCGCGTGAAACCCCTACTCCTCGACACCTCGGCGCTACGGGCGATCGGGCAGGTCCAATGGCTGTCCACGCTGCTGAATCAAGCCCATTTCCGTCCTGATCGCCCAGTTCTGGCCCCGGTCGTGTGCCTCGCCTACGCGGGGCGCGACCGTCCGCATCTCATCAAACACGTCGGCCAGTTGCCTGCCGTCTCGGTTATCCCGTTCGACTTCGGGGACGCGCTGTCCTACGAAGAATGGCGAGCGGGACAGGGCTGGCAGAAGCCTGACCTAGACGTCGCCCATGCCGCCTCGGCGGCACTACCGGGCCCGGAGTACCCCGGCGGAGCTGCGATCATCACGGATTCACCCCAGCTCTACCTCGCCTGGCCGGAGATCAAGACGAGACGCCTGGAGTCCTGAGGATGAGGCCGGGAGGTTGACAGGGAACGCGAAAGCATTTCGAATACTCCGGTGATCGAGATCCGCATCGCGGTTCCCGCCGACCTTCCGGCTCTGGCGGCGACGATGGCCGACGCGTTCGACGGCGACCCCGTGTGGTCGTGGATGCTGCACCACGACTCCGACAGCGCGGCCCGGCAACGGCAGCGGCTCACGTTGCTGTTCGGCGCGCTGCTGCGGCATTCCGTGCCGAAGGGACGGGTGTTCACCACCGACGACCGGCAGGCGCTGACGATCTGGTCGCCGCCCGGCGACTGGAAGCTGCCGGCCCCGGCCATGGTGCGGGCCGCTCCCTCGATCGCCCGGGCGGCGGGCGTACGCCTGCCGAGGTTGCTCGGCCGGCTCGGGGATGTCGAGAAGCATCATGACAAGCAGCCGCCGGAGCACTGGTATCTGGAGTTCATCGCGACCGCGTCGGCGGCGCAGGGCAGCGGGCTGGGATCGGCGCTGCTCCAGGCCGGGCTCGACCGGTTCGACGGGGACGGCGTACCGGTGTATCTGGAGTCGTCGAATCCGCGGAACCTGCCGTTCTACGAGCGGCACGGGTTCGAGGTGACCGGGAACCTGCCCGTGTCGGCCGGGCCGGAACAATGGACGCTATGGCGCAAACCCCAGTGACACCAGGGTACGAAGTCGACGACGACCCGGCTCGGATCGACGTCGACACGGCGTACGCGTTCCTGTCGACGGAGGCTTATTGGGGCCGGTGGCGTACCCGTGAAGACTTCGTGGAGCAGGTGCGGACCGCGTGGCGGGTCGTCGGAGCCTTCGACTCCGACGGCAAGCTGGTGGGGTTCGCGCGGGCCGTGTCCGACGGGCTGGCCATCGCGTATCTGGCGGATGTCTATGTGGACGACGCCCACCGCGGGCACGGGCTGGGCGTGGCGCTGGTGCACAAGATGATCGAGGATGGGCCGGGCCGCGAGTTCCGGTGGATGCTGCACACGAGCGACGCGCACGGTCTGTACGAGAAGTTCGGGTTCGGACCGACCACGGCGATGGAACGGCCCGCGGGGCCGAGCCGGCGGCCGATCAGCTGAGCCATTCCTCGACGGTGAGGGTGCCCGGCGGGCGGTGCTCGGCGGCGAACCGGGTCGCCCACCGCTGTATGCGTTCGTTGAGCGGGGCGGGGCGGCCGAGCTGCCGCGCCAGCTGCACGATCTCGCCGTTGAGGTAGTCGGTCTCAATGCTGCCGGTGCCGCGCTCAAGGCTCTGCCAGGACGAGCTGCCCGAGCGGGAACCCTTGAGCTGGAGGATGTCGCCGCGACGGCGGCGGTCCTCCGCCTCGGAGACGTACGCGATCCCGGCGGCGTCGAGGACGGCGGCCGCCTCGGCACGCGCCTCGGCGACCAGCTCCTCGACCCGCTCGGCGGGTACGCACACCGCCCGGATGCCGTTGCCGAGGTTGACCAGGAGTTTGCAGTACTTCCACGGCATGATGTGCTCGCGGAGTTCACTGACGAACCCGGCGCTGCGCAGGTCAGCAGATATCCGGGCCGCCTGGTCGTCCAAACCGGACGGGATTCGTCCGATGTCGAGGATGCCCGGCACCGGCGCGCAGTCCGCCCGGACGACCCCGGGTTCCAGATGGGTCGCGGGCAGCATCACGCAGATGCCGTAGACGTCGGCGAAGTAGCGCAGCGCCAGGCGCTCGTTGGCGACACCGTTCTGCAGGCAGACGACGGTGAGGCCGCGTACGCCGGTCCGCGCGACGCTCTGCAGCGCGGCTTCGGTGTCGTTGCCCTTGACCGCCAGCAGCACGACGTCTCCGTCGCGCAGCCCCAATTCCGCAGGATCGGCGGCGGCGTCCAGCTTGAGCTGGTGCACTGTGCCGGGCGTCTGGACCTGCAGCCCGTCCCGGCGGATCGCCGCCAGATGGTCACCCCGGGCCAGCAGCGCGACCTCATGACCGGCCACCGCGAGCAGCCCGCCGACCACACCGCCGACCGCGCCCGCACCCAGGATCACATAGCGGACCGGGTGCGGGTGCGGGTGCGACATCGGATCAGCCGGCGCGGCGGTTGGACCAGATTCGCTGGGCCTGGCCCTGCGAGTTCTTCGGGACGAAGTGCGGCTTGCCGTGCGTCTGCTGCGCCTGGCCGCCCTTCTTGCCCTTGGCCCGGCGTTCCGCCCGCGTCAAGCCGGCGTCCGGGTCCTGGTCCGGCTCGGTGGCCTCGTTCTCAGGAAGTTCTTCTCGCATGACGTGTCTCCTCGCATTGGATCGGGCGCGCAGCTCGGCGCCCGGAACGGACCGATGACTGGGCGGTGCCGCAGGCCGTGAACTCGGGGTTCGGCGAACCCAGGCTCCAACGGCGGCGGCGAGACCTCACGCGATGTACATGTCCGCGAGCGTAACAGCCCCTAGCCGATCTTGTGCAACTCATTTTCGGGCGTGCTGCCGGTCATTTTCCGGCATCTCGCCGGAACGGGCTGCGTACGCAGGGCGAACCGGCGAGGCCTCGGCCGGCTGATCGCGGACGATCAGGGGTGCCGTGCGCGGGAACCGGGAGGAGAATGGCAGGGTGAACGCGTTCCGGGATCGTGCCGACGCCGGTCGCCGGCTGGCCGCCCGGCTCGTCGAAGCCGGGAGTGTTCCAGCTCGCGCCGAACGCGGTGAGGTGGTCGTCCTCGGGCTGCCGCGGGGCGGCGTACCGGTGGCCGCCGAGATCGCCGCCGTCCTGGGCGCCCCGCTCGACGTCATCGTCGTCCGCAAACTCGGCCATCCCGAGCAGCCCGAATTCGCCGTCGGCGCGATCGGTGAGGAGAACGCCCGAATCCTGACCGCCGGCGCGCGGGGTCTGCCCGAATCCGCCGTCGCCCGCATCAGCGCGGTCGAATCCGCCGAGCTGGACCGCCGAGTCCGGCGGCTACGCGGCGACCGTCCGCCGGTGCCGCTCCAGGGCCGGACCGCACTCATCGTCGACGACGGCATCGCTACCGGCGCGACCGCCGCAGTCGCCTGCCAAGTCGCCCGCGTACGCGGCGCGACCAGGGTGATCGTCGCCGCCCCGGTCGCCCCACCGGGCGCGATCGCCGACCTGGCGCCGCTGGCCGACGAGGTGATCGCCGTCGTCACGCCGGACGTGTTCCACGCTGTCGGCGCCTGGTACGACGACTTCTCCGCGACGACGGACGACGAGGTCGCCGCGATCCTGACCCAACCCGCCTGACCCAACCCCGCCTGACCCGCCTGCGGGCCGGTCCACGGCCAAGATCGGTGGAATGATCGCTGCATGGCGACCTACGAAGTAGCAGCGGTCCTACTGGTGGACGCGGACGGCGCGCTCCTCATGCAGTTGCGGGACGAGTACGCCCCTGTCTCCCCCAACCAATGGGCGCTGCCCGGCGGCCGCATCGAACCCGGCGAGTCCCCCATCGAAGCGGCACGGCGCGAACTGCTCGAGGAGACCGGCCTGGTCGCCGACATCGAGCACTTCTGGTCCGGGCCGCGCCCCTACGAGGAGGGCTTCCCGCACCAGGTGACCTTCCACTTCTTCGCCGGCTACACCGACGCCAAGCAGAAGGACGTGGTGCTCGGCGAGGGCCTCGCGATGATCTTCATCCCCCGCGAGCAGACGCTCGACCGGGATCTCTCCGCTTCGGCGGCGATGCTCGTGCCGATGTTCCTGAAGTCCGAGCGCTACACCGAACTCACGCGGACGGGTGCATAGGCGTCTCGCCGGCCACGACGTCCCAAGCCACGACGGTCGCGCTGTCCACGCCGCGGCCGTCGTGCACCGCCCGCATCATCTGGGCGACCGCTGCGTCCAGCGGCCCGTCGTCCGGGTCCCCGAAGAAGTCGAGCACGCCGTCGGTGACCAGGGCGATGCGCGTACGGCCCGGCCGTAGCGCGTGCACGCCCGAGGCGTAGCTGGGCACGTCCAGCCGCAAGCTGTCGACCCGCCCCACCCATTCGAAGAACGACCGCTGGTTCAGCGTCCGCTGGCCCAGCCGGGCCAGCTCAGGATGCAGCACGAACGCCAGATTGTCGCCGATGTTCAGCCACGCCACGAACCGGTCCTTGCGCGCCACGGCCAGCACCGCCGCCTCCCCCGCCAGGTGGTCCAGCTCCGCGACCCGCATCCGCTTCATCAGATGGGTACGCACAACGCGAAGCGCGTCCGCCGCGGGCCGAGCCATGACGGCGTCCACCTCAGGGTCGTCGTGCAGCAGCTCGACCAGGTAGGCCGCACTGTCCGCCCCGCCGTGGCCGTCGGCGACCACGGCCAGCTCCCAGTCCTCGCCTTGCCGCAGTGCCGCCGCGTCCTCGTTCTTGACCGCCCCCGCCTCGGTACGCCCGCCGTAGCGCCCCAGCACCAAGCGGCCGACCGCCACCGCCGACGGCTCGTCGAGGTATGCCTGATCCGCCCCCGCCCACCACACCTAGTTCATCCGCTCGACCAACGCCGCCTCCAGTACGCGCAACGCGGCCTCGGACTCAGTAGTCATCACCGGCACGTTCGAGCCGAGGGACAACATGCAGGTGTGAGCCAGGCCGATCCTTCCGACTCGCTGTGCCACTAAGCCGGTGACCCTCGCGTCATCGGCCTGAACGGGCTCGACCTGGATGGCGGGCAGATTCACCAGAACGTCCAGCAGATGCGCGGCATCCTCCGACGCGACTCGATAGGCTTCCGCCAGACAGGCCGCCGAGACGACCATCGTTCGCCGACGACGCTCGCAGGCAATCAGCTCACGTCCCAGCACGGGCGACGTCTGCTCCGCATAGGACAGCAGCGCACCGGTGTCCAGCAGCCATTGGACGTCGGTCATGGAATGATCCCCTGCCGCCAACGCTCCAGCGTCGCCGCATTCCTGGCGCGGAACTCCGGATCATCACGCATCGCGTCGACCTCACGGTGCCGCCTGATGATCTTCGCGAGCTCTTCTTCGGAAACGTCGTCGATAGCGGCCTGTTCGATCGCCTGGTTGAGGGCCTCGGTGCGGACTCGCTGGCGCAGCGCCTCGGCGACATAAGCCGACGTGTTCGGCTGCGCCTGTGCGATCGCGGCCAGGTCGTCGGGCAGGCTGATCGTCAGCTTCACGGTCATACCACCTCACGCTAGTTGGTGTTACCGCAGTGGTCAATTGACCTCACCACCTGACCGAGAAGCTGTCTAGGTCATTGCGGAGGAAGTTATGTCCGCGCAGGTCAAGGCCGTGAAACCGGTGACTGTGAAGCCTGACAAGCAAACAGGCCCCGACTCGGGTGAGTCGGGGCCCGTTCACGTTGGCGGTGCCGCCGGTCGCCTCTCGGCGCGTGGCGCAGTACGGCTCCAGCCGGACGGTATTCCGTAATGGCGTTAGGTGAGGCCCGGGGACACTGTCGCGGCACCAGCATCCACAACGATAGGGACCCGGATCGGATTCCCCCAGTGGCGTGGATCACTCCGGACCGGCGTGGATCACTCCGATGCCGGGTCGACGACGTGGACGGGGACGGCGCGGGCGAGCGGGATGGTGTCGAGGAGTACGGCGTGGCGCGGTTCGGCGACGTCGAGCAGCCGGCCTTGACGGAGGTCGGCGAGCGCGGTCAGCCGCTTGTCGGCGAGGATCGCCTCCACCGTCGGGCGGTCGCCGCCGCAGACCAGGGCGGCCATCTTCCCGGCGTACGGGAGGAGGATGCGGGTGGCCACGTCGGCGGCCTCGCGTACGCCGGCCGCCGCCTGGTTGCCGCGCCGCCGCGCGTAGCGCTGCTGCGACCAGCCTCCAGCAGCGGTACGCGCCTGGACGTAGAACGTCTCGACCTTCGAGGCGACCAGGTCGGGGCCGTCCGCGACGCCGATCGCGGCCGCGTTGCGCCGGGCCAGGAGCAGGCCGAGGACGCGGGGTTCCTGGGCGGCGGCGACGAACCGGTCCAGGTCGAGCAGGCTGGGCGCCGCCACCACCGGCAGCGTCATCCCGGGCGCGAGATGGAACGTCGCGGTCGAGCCGTCCGCGCCGGCAAGGCGAAGCCAGCCCTGATCGGCGGAGGCGACGGGGGCCACGGTGACCGAGCCGTGGCGCGTACGGAAGCCGGAGATCCACTTCGAGAGCCGCTCCGGGTCGACGTCGACCCAGCGGCCACCGCCGGCAGCGGGACGGGAACTCATCCGAGCAGGGCCGCAACCGCCGCGTCCACGTCGGCGTCGGTGCTGTAGACGTGGAACGACGCCCGCACGCCGCCCGCGCGGACGGCGGCGCGAATGCCGGCTCGCTCCAATTTCTGCTGGGCGTCGGGCACGTCCACGGTGACGATCGCCGAGTCGCCCGGCTCCTGCCCCAGCTCTCGCAGGAACCGGTTCGCCAGACGCAGGTTGTGCGCGTGGATGCGCTCGACGCCGATGTCCTCGATCACCTCCAGCGCCGGGGCGGTCCCGACCCACGGGAACCACGCCGGGGACAGGTCGAACGCCCGCGCGTCCTTGGCCAGCCGCAACGGCATGCCGTAGTAGGACCCGTGCGGGTCGTCTCCCGCGTACCAGCCGGCCTGGATCGGCCGCACCCGCTCGCGCACGCGCGGCGCCAGATAGGCGAAGCCACTCCCTCTCGGGGACATCAACCACTTGTACGCACCGACGGCGACGACGTCGGCGAGCGAGCCGTCATAGGGCAGCCACCCGGTGGCCTGCGTGGCGTCGACCACCACGAGCGCGCCGACCGCCCGTGCGGCGGCCGAGATCGCGGCGAGGTCGGCGACCCGGCCGTTCGCCGACTGGACCAGCGCGAACGCGACGACGTCGACGCCCGGGACGATGGCGTCCAGGTAGCCGTCCAGTGACGCCGTACGCACGGTGACGCCACGGTCGGCGTGCACGGCCCACGGAAAGACGTTGGAGGTGAACTCGATGTCCGGGACGAGCACCGTCGCGCCGTCGGGCAGCGCGGCCGCGACCGGCGCGAGCAGCTGCGACACCTGCGCACCGACGGCTACGTCCGCCGCATCGACGCCGATGAGCCGGGCGAAGACCTCCCGCGCTCGCTGGGTGGCTGCGTCCCAGCCCTCCCAGGACGTACGCCCGGTGCGCCAGTCGGCCTGGGCCGCCTGCATCGCCTGCCAAGCCGGTTCCGGCGGAAGCCCGTAGCTGGCGGTGTTGAGCCACCCGGGCTCGGGTTGCCACAGCGCCGGCGGAGTCCAAGTCGCAGTGTCCACGACCTGAGTATGGCAGTCTGAACGCAGCGTGATCACGGCCAATTCGGGAAGGGTGGCATGAGGTCGGCATGGCGGAACTCGCGACCACTTTCCTGACACGGTTGCGGGAGACGCTACCCCGTCACGCGGATCCCGACCGCGCCGCCGCGATGGCGAAATACATGCGCGACCAGTTCCCGTTCCTCGGCATCCCCAGCACACCGCTGGCCGCCCTCCAGCGGGAGGTGGCGACGGGTCTGCCCCGGCCGGAGTCGGCCGACGCCGCCGAGATCGCCCTCGGGTGCTGGTCGTTCGACGAGCGCGAGTACCAATACGTCGCCTGCGGCTACCTGCGCAAGTACGCCACAGTGCTGGACGAGGACTTCATCGGGATCGCCCGCGAGCTGATCGTCGTCAAACCCTGGTGGGACACCGTGGACGCCCTCGCGGCGCACGTCGTCGGGCCACTCGTCTCGGCGTACCCGTCGCTGGAAAGCGTGCTGGACCAGTGGGCACGCGGCAGCCAGATGTGGCTGACCCGCACGGCGATCCTGCATCAATTGCGCTACCAGGGGGAGACCGACGCGGACCGGTTGTTCCGCTACTGCGCGGCGCAGGCCGGGCACCCGGACTTCTTCATCCGCAAAGCCATCGGGTGGGCCTTGCGCGAGTACGCGAAGACCGACCCGGACGCGGTCCGGAAGTTCGTGGCCGCAACCGAGCTGTCGGGGTTGTCACGACGCGAAGCCTTGAAGAACCTATGAGTAGCGGGCAGGCTTCTGCGATGGAGTTCACCCTGCCCGCGGTGCCGCTCAAATTCGAGTGGATCGTCCCCCCGACCGAGTGCGGCCTGAACGACGGCGTGCTGAGCGCGTCCGCCCCCGCCCAGACCGATCTGTTCGTCGATCCGGCGGACAACACGACGAAGATCAATGCTCCGCGCGCGCTCGCCGACGCCCCGGACGGCGACTGGCGGCTGTCCGCCCGAGTACGCGTGACGTTCCACGACGCGTTCGACGCCGGGACACTGCTGGTGTGGATCGACGACACGCACTGGGCCAAGCTCTGCTTCGAGGTCTCCCCGAGCGGCGTGCCCGGTGTCGTGAGCGTGGTCTGCGACG
This sequence comes from Hamadaea sp. NPDC051192, assembly GCF_040682475.1. Taxonomy (NCBI): domain Bacteria; kingdom Bacillati; phylum Actinomycetota; class Actinomycetes; order Micromonosporales; family Micromonosporaceae; genus Hamadaea; species Hamadaea sp. NPDC051192. The sequence goes on along the minus strand of NZ_JBFBAZ010000034.1, from coordinate 46,123 downwards.
GCGTGGCCGACGACGCGAACGCCTGGCCGGTGGCCGATCCGCACGAGGGCGTCTGGCTGCGGATCGCCCGGCACGGCGGGGCGTACGCGTTCCACGCCGGCGTCGACGGGCAGCGCTGGGAGTTCGTGCGCAACTTCGCCATCGGTTCCGGACCCGCACAGGTGGGCTTCGTCGCGCAGGCCCCGACCGGGTCGGGCTGCAACGTCGTCTTCGACCACATCGAGTACGCCCCGTCCGCGCCGAGCGATCTGCGCGATGGCAGCTGAGCAGCGGTCTACCGCCGCCGCCTCCTCGCGAGGCGGCGGCGCTCAGCCGCGGCTGGCCGCCCGGCTCGACGCCGTCATGCCGGGCGTACGGGCGGATCTGGAGCGGCTGGTCCGCATCCCGAGCGTCTCCGCGCCCGGCTTCGACTTCTCCCCCATCGACCGGTCCGCCGACCTGGTGGCGTCGCTGCTGACCGAGTGCGGACTCGAGACCCGCCTCGTGGCCGCGGGCGGCCGACCGGCCGTCCTCGCCACCCGGCGGCTGCCGGGCCGCCCGACCGTCCTGCTGTACGCCCACCACGACGTCCAGCCGACGGGCGATCCGGCGCTCTGGACCAGCGACCCGTTCGAGCCGGTGGAACGCGACGGCCGCCTATACGGTCGCGGCGCGGCCGACGACAAGGCCGGGATCATGGTGCACGTCGCGGCCCTGCGCGCACTCGGCGACGACCTCGGGGTCGGCGTGGTCGTCTTCGTCGAAGGCGAGGAGGAGTACGGCACCGGCGCGACCCCGCGTCTCCTCCGCCAGTTGCGGTCCGACCTTCAGGCCGACGTCGCGTTGGTGACCGACGTCGGGAACTGGGCGGTCGGCGTACCGGCCGTGACGACGTCCTTGCGCGGCCATGTGACGGCGACCCTGGAGGTCCGCACCCTGTCCCACGCGGTCCATAGTGGAATGTACGGCGGAGCCGTGCCCGACGCGGTGATCGCGCTGTCGCGCCTGATCGCGACGTTCCACGACGACGCCGGCGACCTCGCGATCGCCGGGCTCGCCACCACACCCGACCCGGCGATCGACTACCCGGCCGACCGCCTGTACGCCGAGGCCGGCGGCACACCGTTCGGCACCGGCATCGCTACCGCGCGCATGTGGAGCCGCCCGTCGGTGAGCATCCTCGGCATGGAGGTGCCGCCCATCGAAGGCGCGACCAGCACCCTGACTCCGGTCGCCCGGGCCCTGATCAGCCTCCGCATCGCGCCGACAGAGGATCCGTCGCGGGCGTTCGCCTTGCTGGAGGCGCACGTTCGCCGCAACATTCCTTGGGGCGCAACGGTCACGCTGACCCGTCGCGGAGCGGCACCAGGCTTGGCGGTCGACTCGACCGGCCCGGTCTACGACCAGGTCCGTGCCGCGCTACGGGACGCGTGGGACGGCGTCGACCCGGTCGAGATCGGCTCCGGCGGATCGATCCCGCTGCTGCTCGACCTGGCCGAGGTACTCCCCGACACGACGATCGTCCTCAACGGCGTCGAGGACCCCGACAGCCGGGCACACGGGATCGACGAAAGCCTGCACCTGGGCGAGTTCCGGCGAGCCTGCCTGGCCGAAACCCTGTTCCTGCACCGCCTCGCTTCGCCCCCGCCCCGCTGATCCCCCCCCGCTCTCGCCCTCCGCTCTCGCCCCCCGCTCTCGCCCCCAGCTCTCGCCCCGTTGATCATGGAGTTAACTGTGGTCTCGACGGTGTGTCGAGGTAGGAAAGTCCATGATCAACGCGGATGAGCGGGGCGGCGCGAGCCGGGGCGCGTGGTCGGTGCGGCGCGGCTAGCGCGTGAGCCAGGCGACGGCGGCGTCATATTCCGCGTTGGGGAAGACCTTCGCCTCGCCCGGGATCATCCAGGTGAACGCCTTGATCGCGTGTGCGATCCACTCGACGTCGGTGACCACGGCGACCCGGTCGAACGACTTCAGGTGCCCCGCGCCGAGTTTGGCGTCCTGCCACATCGCGTCGCCCTGCATGCCCTGGTACTCCGGGCCGAGGCGATACACCATGCGCAGCTTGCCACCACCCGCCAACGCCTGCTCGATCGCCGGCACGAGGACCTGCCGGTAGTCGTCGGCGGTGATCTCCCCGGTCGCGTCGGCGCCGAGGACACCTTCCGGCAGGCCTTCGATGATCGTGATCATGCGGCTGACGCTACCTTCGGCGTACCGGGGCGCGTCGGGATTCCCGCAGATCAGGGCACTTCGGCGGCACGCCGCCGGCGGAGCACGCCGTAGCCCAGCGCAGCCGCCCCGGCACAGACCCAGGCCAGGTTGCCGATGACGCCACGCGCCATCACCGACTGGTCGGTCAGGCCAGAACGGTAGGACACGGCGAGGTTGATCAGAGTCGCCGCAAAGAGGGGAAGCATGACCACCCATACGGCGAACGGCAGCGCGAGGAGGACCGGTTTGACCTTGCGCCAAGGGATCCGGCCCCACTGCCGGTCGTTGATCGTGTAGAGGACCACACCCAGGCTCACGAAGGCGAACGGCACCGGAAGCAGCTGCTCGACCTGGCCGTTCAAGAGCGGCCCACCCGGGCGGAGAGTGTCCAGCCATACCGCCACGCCGAGAAGGAAACCGGTGATGCCCGCCGCCACGACTCCACGCATGCGCTGAGGGTAATGGCGGCGGGCAACCAGTCTCTAGATCACTTCCAGGTGTCGCTGACGGCGTACCCGGTCGACGATCCGGTGGTGAACGTGCGGTTCGCGCCGCTCTCCCACGTCACGTTCCCGGCGGCGTCCTTCTTGATGTACTTGTACTCGAAGGAGGTGTTCTTCGGCAGGATCACCAGCCGCCGCCACGTCGGGTACGCCGCGGACGACAGCGGGATCGCGTTGACGGGGTCCCACGACCCCAGGGCGGCGATCGAGCCGACGACGTAGACGTTGGTGCCGGACGTCGTGGTCGCGTACTCGGCGAACGTCAGGTCGGTGGCGTCCGCGTTGGCCACGCTCCAGGTGTTGTTGAGCGTCTGCGCCGCCGTCCCGGTGGTGAGCGTGCGGTTGGCGTTGCTCTCCCAGGTGACGTTCCCGGCGGCGTCCTTCTTGATGTACTTGTACTCGACCGCGGTGCTGACCGGCAAGGCGATCGATCCGGTCCACACTGGATATCCGGTGCTCGACAGCTTGACGGCCGACGCCGTGTTCCACGATCCCAAGGCGGGGATGCTGCCGACGACGTAGACGTCCGTCCCGGTCGTCGTGGTCGCGTACACGTTGAACGTGTCGGAGACGGTCGTGCCCGTCGGCGAAGCGGTGGGCGACGCGCTTGCCGACGCACTCGGCGAGGCGCTCGGGGAGGCGCTCGGCGAGGCACTCGGGGAGGGGGAAGCCGAAGCCGAGGTGCTGGGCGAGGCTGTCCCACCGCCGGACCGGGCGTTGACGTGGATCGCGACCGCCCCGTTCGCCGGGATCGTCACCGAGGCGGTGCCGCCCGACACCGTGATCGCCGTGCCGGCGCAACCGCTGGTGGTCGCACCGCCGGTGATCACGTCGCAGTAGGTTCCGTTGGCGAGGCCGGTGGTGTAGGTGGCGGTCGACGCGCTGGCTGAGGCGTTGATGCCGACCCAGCCGAGCGACCCCCGGTGGAACCCGATGATGTTGCTCGCGGTCGCGGTGAAGTCGCTGACCGTCGTCACGGCCGCGGTCGCGTTGTGCCAGCCGACCATTCCCTTGACGCCGGTCGACTGCGTGATGCACTGCCAGGCGCCGGAGGTGCAGCTCGCGTCCGTCACGAACCCGTTGGCGTCGGCCGGCGGCGACTGCCCCGTGCTCGACGTCGAGAACGTGAATCCGTCGTAGACGGACGGTTGGCCGTACGGGTAGGCCAGCAGGAAGTAGTTGGCCAAGGTGTACTTCGTGCCGTCCTGGTACCGCAGGGTCGTGCCGTCCCGCTCCAGGTCGTGGTTGGTGACCATGGCGTACGTCTGGTCGCTGGTCGCGTCGAGGGACCAGGACGGGATGGTCGACAGGTTCGCCAACGTGCCGTTGGTGAACTGCGTCTTGAGGCCCATCGCGTACGAGAAGCCGAGGACGTCGCCGTTGGCGGTGAACGCCGCCGGCTTCAGCTCGCTGTTCGACGCGCCGGTGAAGACCTCCTGCGCGATGTAGGGCGCCTTGTTCTCGGCCGTCGTGTTGGTGAGCAGCGCCCGGATCGCGGCGAAGTCGGCCACCGAGACGTGCTTGGCCGCGTCGACCCGGAATCCGTCGACGCCGAGGCCGATCAGATCGTTCAGGTACGCCGCGATCTTCGCCCGCACCGTGCTGCTCTGCGTCTTCAGGTCCGACAAGGACAGCAGCATGCAGTTCTGGACCTCGGCGGTGTTGTTCCAGTCGTCGATGACCCCGTCGTCATCGGAGCAGTAGCCGTCGTTCGGGTGATGGAAGTCGTCGTACGCGTACGGGACGGCCGGATACGTGTAGCCGGTGGGGCTGAACGTCGAACCGCCGTACGTCGTCGTCAGCGTGTTGTTCGCGCCGGCCATGTGATTGACGACCGCGTCGGCATAGACGCGTACGCCCGCGGTGTGGCAGGCGGTGACCATCGCGGCGAACTGCGCCCGCGTGCCGAAGCGGCTGGTCAGTTTGTAGGAGACCGGCTGATACACCTCCCACCACGGATGTACGCCGGCGTCACTGGTGGCCAGGCTGACCGACTCCGCCGGCGGAGCCACCTGGACCGCGCCGTACCCGGCCGGGCCGAGATGGTTGGTGCAGGCGGCAGCCACCGAGTTCCAGTTCCACTCCCAGAGGTTCGCCGTGACGTCGCTGTCGTTGAGCGTCACCGCCGCGTTCGCGGTCAGGCTGGGCAGTGCGGTGGTCGCGAGGCCGACCGCGATCGTCGCGATCACGGCCGCTTTTCGGAATTTCATGGGCACGGACTTCCTTCTGCGAGCGCCTGGGTGGAGAGGGGCTTGCATCCGTTGACGGAGAGGGTGCTCGAATGTTTCAGATACGTCAATAACTTGCTGCAAGACTTTTCAGCCATGTTTCGGTGAGTGCAGGTCGCGGCGTTGTAAGTCCGCAAGAACGGCCCATCACGCGCAACCGAGCTCCGCGCCCCCGGGGCGCGCGTGACTTCCGGAGACTGGCGTACGTATCAGCGCCCGTGATGGGTACGTGACCATCCGGAGATCGCCAACACCCACGCACGACGGTGACGCTGCGCAAGTCTCGTCAAGCAAGAAACCCGCGCAGCGTCACAATGGACGGCCTATCCCGGGGCTCAGACCGAGCAGGTCACCCCGTTGAGCTTGTACCCGCTGGGTGTCGGCGAGGACGGCCCGTTCGCCTGGAAGTTGAAGCTGGCCGAGGCGCCGGCCGCCAGGTTCGGCGCCCAGGTCGGCGCGGCCGCGGTCAGTGTCTGGCCGCTGGCCGTGACGGTCGCGTTCCACCCGTTCACGAGGCTGACGCCGCTCGGCAGGGTCAGCGTGGCGACCCAGTTGTTGACCGTCGCCGTTCCGGTGTTCTTGACGGTCACGGTGGCGTTGAAGCCCTGCGGCCACGAACTGTCCACCTTGTACGTCACGGAACACGCACCCGTACCACTCCCACCAGTGGGGGAAGTCGACGCCGACGGCGAGGTGGAGGACGAGGCCGAGGAGGTGGGCGACGAGGTGGCCCCCGATCCCACGGGAGCGATCAGGTACGGCCCGACGATGTTCTGCTTCTGGGTGTTCACCGTGACCCAGTCGTCGGAGACGATGCCTCCGGTGTCGCCGGAGTTGGGGTTCCACGCCCAGTAGGTGAACGAGATCCCGTTGACCCCGGTGCCCATGTAGGACATCAGCTTGGTCAGCCACTGGACGTCCAGCGGGTTGGCGAGCGTACTGCCGAACTCGCCGACGAGCACCGGAGCGGTGTTGTTCTTGTAGAGATAGCCCCAGAAGTGGTCCCAGACGGCGGGCAGGTTCTCGGGGAACGTCGCGTCGTTGAACCACGGCTGCCGGTCGTACACGGAGATTCCGTAGTCGTGCGCGGAGTAGACCAGCCGGTTGGCCGTGTTCAACTGCACCGGGTACTGCGCGGCGCCGGCCAGGTTGCCGCCCCACCAGTCACAGGTCATCGGGTCGTCCGGAATGGAGTCCCAGACGTTCGGCGAACCGCCGGAAGGGCAGCTGACGCCTTCGACCACGATGAGCCAGTTGGAGTTGACCGACAGGATCGCGTTGCCGATGCGCTGCGCCGCCAGCCGCCAGTCGCGGGCGGTGTCGCCGCAGCCCCAGCACGCGCCGGTGCCACTGGGATCGGTGCCCTCGGCGTGCGGCTCGTTGAACAGGTCGCCGCCGATGACGGTCGGGTTGCCGGCGTACCGCTGGGCGAGCATCTGCCAGTCGGCGATCATGCTCGCCTCGGACACCGCGGCGGTGTACCACAACGGCGTCTGACCGGCCGCGCTCGGGCGGTGCCGATCAAGGAGGATGCGCATGCCCTTCTGCCCGGCGTACGCGATGACCTTGTCGAGGATCTGGAGGGGCGAGTTGCCCACGAGGTCCGGATTCACGTAGTCGTTGATGCCCGTGGCCGTGGCGCCCGGCTTGAGCGCGTCCCCGGAGTAGGGGACGCGGATCGTGTTGTAGCCGAGCTGCGCCATGTGGTCGATCTGCGACTTCCAGGTCTGGCTGGACCACAGACCGTGGAAGGTCCGGTTGTCGGTCTCCATGCCGAACCAGTTGATCCCGGTGAGCCGGACCGTGGCGCCCGTGCTGTCGACGAGCTTGCTGCCGTTGGTGTGCAGGTAGCCGACTCCGGTGCCGGCGGCCTGCGCGGGGGTGGCGGTGGTGAGCAGGGTGGCCACGACGAACGTGGCGGCGCTGACGGCGAGCGCGGACAAGGCCGCGCCCCAGCGTCTTCTGGGGGACATCGTGCACTCCGTCCGTGGAGAATGGAGGGTTGTTCCGGCCTGGGCGGGCCGGTTGGTGCCTTATCGAATGTAATCGAAAACCCCGCGCCTGTCTGCGCCACCGCGTTGATCATGGGCTATACGGCCATGACACGCCGTCGAGACCACAGTTAACTCCATGATCAACGCGGAGAGAGCGCAGCGATCGAAGGAGGGCTAGCCGATGTCGCGGCGGCGGAAGCCGGCGAAGCCGGCCACCGTCAGCGCGACGGACAGCACGAACAGCCAGATCAGCGGCGGCCACGTCATCGCACCACCCGGCAGGTGCGGGACGTGCGTGAACGGGGACAGGTCGAGCGCCCATTGGCTCAGCCGCAGGACCGCGCCGAGCTGCCCGAGCAGCAGGAACGCCGCCAGCAGCACCCAGCCCGCGCCGGCGAGTCTGGGCGCGAACCCGAACAGTGCCAGCACGATCGCGACGGTCAGCCAGATCGCGGGCAGCGCGACCAGTGCGGCGCCGACGATCCGGGGCAGCTGACCGGTGACGTCGCCCGCACTGCCCCCATAGGACAGTCCGCCGACGAGCCCGACGACCAGCATGCTCATCGCCGGCCCGCCCAGCGCGAACAGCACGTAGCCGGCGTTCCAGCGCGACCGGCCGACCGCGGTGGCCAGGATCGGTTCCAGCCGCCCGGTGGTCTCCTCGGTCCGGGCGCGTACGGCGGCCTGAATGCCCTGCCCGGCGGCGGCGATGGCGGTGATCGAGATCAGCGTGACCATGAACAGGTCGCCCAGCGCGGTCGCGCCGCCGAGCCGCTGGAACATCTCGGCCAGTTCCGGGCTGTCCTTCAGCGCGTCCGAGGCGGTGGTCGCGGCCGAGCCGAGCACCCCGCTGATCACGGCGAACCCGATCAGCCAGCCGATCAGGCCGCCACGCTGCAAGCGCCAGGCCAGGCCCAGCGGCGAGGAAAGGCTCCGCCCGGCCCGCGGCGGTCCGGGCCGCGGGGCGACGAGGCCCGCGTCGATGTCGCGGCTGCCGGCCAACTGGTACGCCCAAAGCCCGAGCGCGACGGTCACGACGATCAGCACCGCCCCGATCCACCAGCGTTCCCCGGCGTACGGGCGGATGCGCTGGGCGAACCCGATCGGCGAGAGCCACGACAGCACGGAGTTCTCGTCGCCGTTGGCGTCGCCGGCCGCCCGGAGCAGGAACGATCCGCCGAGGACCGCGCCGAGGATCCAGCGCGCCGTCCGGGCGCTCTGGGTCAGTTGGGCCGCCAGTCCGGCCACCGCGCCGAAGAAGGCGCAGAGGACGGCGTACTCGAGGCCGAAGGCCCAGGCTCCGACGCCGGGGGCGGCCGAGGCGAGCCCCAGCGCGGCGAGCACTCCGATGATCGCGCTCGCGCCGAAGGCGAGCAGCAGCGCCGACGCCAGTTGGGCCGGCCGGCCGACGACGGTCGCGCCGAGCAGTTCCCGGCGGCCCTGCTCCTCCTCGTTGCGCGTATGCCGGATGACGGTGAGCCCGACGGCCAGCGCCGCGATGATGACGAGGATGCCGGACCGCCAGGCGGACAGCTGCCCGAGGTTCGGGGCGAAGATCGGACCGTAGAAGCCCGTGATCGACGGCGAGGCGATCATGGACTTCGCGAACTTGGCCAGCTCGACCGGATCGGGGTAGAGCGCCTTGAAGCTGCCGGCCACGCTGGCCGGGAACAGGGCCAGCAGGACGACCCAGAGCGGCAGGATGATCCGGTCCCGGCGCAGGGCCAGCCGCAGCAGCTGCCCGGTGCCCGCGAGCGCGCTCACGACTTCGCTCCGACCGTTACGGCGTCGGCGTCGCTCTGGTAGTGCCGCAGGAACAGCTCCTCCAGCGTCGGCGGCTGGCTGGTCAGCCCGCGTACGCCCAAGGAAGCCAGGTGCCGCAGGGTCTCGTCGAGGACGGCGGTGTCGACCTGGAACTTGACCCGGCTGCCCTCGACCACGAGGTCGTGTACGCCGGGCATCGTGGTGAGCCCGTCCGGCGGCGACGCCAGGTCGGCCGCGATCGACGTACGCGTCAGGTGGCGCAGCTCGGTGAGGGTGCCGGTCTCGACGGTCTTCCCGGCGCGGATGATGCTCACCCGGTCACAGAGGGCTTCGGCCTCGGCCAGGATGTGGCTGGAGAGCAGGACGGTCCGCCCGTTCTGACGTTCCTCGTTGATGCAGGCCTGGAAGACGGATTCCATCAGGGGGTCGAGCCCGGAGGTCGGCTCGTCGAGGATCAGCAGTTCGGCGTCGCTGGCCAGGGCGGCGACGAGGGCCACCTTCTGCCGGTTGCCCTTGGAGTAGGTCCGGCCCTTCTTGCGCGGGTCCAGTTCGAAGCGCTGGATCAGTTCGTCGCGCTTGCCCTTGTCGCCGCCGCCGCCGCGCAGCCGCGCGAGCAGGTCGATGACTTCGCCGCCGGTCAGCGTGGGCCACAGGGTGACGTCGCCCGGGACGTACGCGAGCCGCTTGTGCAGGGTCACCGCGTCCTTCCACGGGTCGCCGCCGAGCAGGGTGGCGCTGCCTCCGTCGGCTTTGAGGAGGCCGAGCAGCACCCGGATGGTGGTCGACTTGCCGGCGCCGTTGGGGCCGAGGAAGCCGTGGACTTCGCCGCGGCGGACGACCAGGTCGAGCCCGTCCAGCGCCTGCGTCGGCCCGAAGCTCTTGCGCAGGCCCGACGCCTCGATGATGTTTTCCATGATTCGGACGCTACACTTGCTTCACAAACTTGTGAAGCTTGTGCCGTGTCAAAATCGTGTTGTGACGCAGGGAGCAGAGATGGCGCAGAAGCCGACGACGAACGGACCGCCGGGCCGGGACGAGGACGGCGTACGCCGCTTCGTCGAGCACACGGCGCTGACCTTCGCCAACTACGGGATGCCGCGGATGGCGGCCCGCGTGCTGATGCTCCTGATGGCGGCGGAGGAGTCGACGCTCACCGCTGCCGAGATCGCCGACGGACTGGCGATCAGCCCCGCCGCGGTCTCCGGCTCGGTCCGCTATCTGCAACAGCTGGGACTGGTGGTGAAGGAGCCGGTGCCGGGCTCGCGCCGCGATGTCTACCGGCTGCCGGACGACGCCTGGTATCAGGGCGCGATGGTCAAGGGTGGCATCTTCGCCACCGTCGGCAGACTCGCGGCCGAAGGAGTATCGGCCGCCGGCGGACGGGGAACCGTCGCCGGCGGCCGGATCGCCGAGATGGCGGACTTCTACGCGTTCATCCAGGACGAGATGGCGGGCCTCCTCGAACGATGGGAAGCGCGCCGCGCCGGGTGAGCGCTAGTTGACGGTGAAGCGGCCGATGCCCGGCGCGCTCTCGTGCCACACGCGGTCGAGCGCCGTCACGACATACGTGTACGCCGTCCCCGCGACCGCCGTGGTGTCCAGGTAGGACAGGCCACGGACCGTGCCGATGAGCTGGCCGGCGTCGGCCAGGTCGCACGGCTCGGGCAGCGGGTCGCGGCCCTCGTAGCGGTAGATCGCGAACGACGTCGGGTCCTCGAACGGCCGCCCGTGCGTTCCGGGAGCCAGCCACTGCAGGCGTACGCCCTCCGCCTCGCGGCGCAGGTGCGTGATGACCGGCGGGATCATCGGCTTGGCGGCCACCCGCTGCAGCGCCGGGGGCAGCGACGGACGCGAGTAGTACGCGGCCGCGTACAGGTCGGTCGCCCCGAGCCGGTTGGCCTTCACGTCCTTGGCCGAGAAGTGGATGCTGCCGTCGACCTCGGGCAGCGACCGGTTGAGCGCGATGTGCTTGCCCATCTCGTTCGGGTCGAACCAGGCCGCCGGCTGTCCGGCCGCGGAGATCTTGTAGTCGGCCTGGCCGATGTAGAGCTGGCACTGGGTGCCGGCGACGACGTCGGCCCACCACGGCACCAGCTTGGCGTAGTCGGCCACCGCGAGGCCGATGTTCCAGTAGACCTGCGGGACGATGTAGTCCAGCCAGCCTTCCTTGACCCACTTGCGGGTGTCGGCGAAGTTGGCGTCGTAGGACTGCGTGCCGCCGGTGTCCGAACCCAGCGGGTCGGCCGCCTTGTTGCGCCAGATGCCGAACGGGCTGACGCCGAACTTCACCCACGGCTTGGCCTCGCGGACCTTCACCGACATCTCCTGGATCAGCAGGTCGATGTTGTTGCGCCGCCAGTCCGCCTTGGTCGCCCAGCCCGCGCCGTGCTCGGCGAACGTCGCCTCGTCGCCGAAGTCCTGGCCGGACGCCGGGTAGGGGTAGAAGTAGTCGTCGAAGTGCACGCCGTCGAGGTCGTACTTGGTGACGGCGTCCATGATGGCGTCCTGCACGAACGCGCGTACCTCGGGGATGCCCGGGTTGTAGTAGAGCCGGGTCGCCGCGTTGCCGACCGGGTAGGCCACCGCCCAATCGGGGTGCTGCTGGACGGGGTGGTTGGGGGCGAGCTTGGTGATGTCGCCGGCCGCGCCACCAGGGCCGGGCATGGAGACCCGGTACGGGTTGAACCAGGCGTGGAACTCGAGGTTGCGGGCGTGCGTCTCGGCGACCATCCAGGCGACCGGGTCCCAGCCGGGGCCGACGCCGTCCCGCTTGCCGGTCAGCCACTCCGACCACGGCTCGTACGCCGAGGGCCAGAACGCGTCGGCGGTCGGCCGGATCTGCACGACCACGGCGTTGTGGTTGAGCTGTTCGGCGAGGTCGAGCCAGGCCCGGTAGTCGGCCTTGAGGGTCTGCTCGTCCAGCCCGGCCGCCTTCGGCCAGTCGATGTTGACGACGCTGGCGATCCACATCGCGCGGAACTCACGCTTCGGCGTCGCGGGGTCGACCTCGCAGCTGGACGTGTCCGGGACCGGGAACGGGTTCGGCGTGCCCGCCAGGGTCGAGGGCTCCTCGGCGAACGCCACGCCGGGGAGGGCGGCGGTCAGCGGAGCCGCCAGTGCCAGAGCCGTGAAGGTACGGCGAGGCAGGGATGGGGACATCGTTGTTCCTCCAGGGGCTGCTCATTCAAGGGGGTGCTCGCTGTTAAAGTTTCACCATTTCTTCCCGGTTGGCAATACTCCTTAACGACGCAAACTCCGGGTCACCACCGGCAGCCGAAGGTCGGTTTACGCCGACACCCGCAAGATGGCATGCTTGCCCACGTTCGCGGGGAGGGGTGGATGGCGGGAGTACAGGCGCTGCGGCCGAGCGACCAGCTCCAGATCGGTGGCTATCAGCTGCTGGGACGCCTTGGTGAAGGCGGGATGGGCACCGTCTACCTGGCACAGTCGCCGGACGGCTCGCAGGTCGCCCTCAAGGTCATCCGCGATCATCTGCTCGACCGGGAGGAATTTCGCGAGCGGTTCCGCGGCGAGGTCGCCCGCGCGAAGACCGTCCCGCCGTTCTGCACCGCCGAGGTCATCGAGGCCGATCCGGATCACGATCCGCCCTACCTGGTCGCCGAGTACGTCGACGGGCCGACCTTGGCCGACATCGTCAAGGAGTCCGGCCCGCTGAGCGGCGCGACCCTGCAGTCGCTCGGCATCGGCGTGGCCACCGCGCTGACCGCGATCCACGGCGCCGGCATTATCCACCGCGACCTCAAGCCGGGCAATGTGCTGCTCCCCCGCGGCGGCGTCAAGGTGATCGACTTCGGACTCGCCCGGGACTCCGACACCCCGACCGGCATCACCCAGGCCGACCAGGTCATGGGCACCGTCCCGTACATCGCACCCGAGCGGCTCAGCGGCGGCCTGAAGGCGGTGAACGCCAAGGCCGACGTCTTCGCCTGGGGCGCGGTCATGTGCTACGCCGCGACCGGGCACACCCCGTTCGCCGGGGACACTCCGGCGACGACGGCGATCCGCATCCTCACCGAGGCGCCCAACCTGACCGGCGTCAGCGGGCCGCTCCGCGACGTCGTCGCCCAGGCGCTGTCGAAGGACCCGGCCGAACGACCGGCCGCCCGGGAACTGCTCGACCTGCTCATGTCGGTCGGCTCGACCCGCAAGGTGCCGCAGGACGTCATGATCCCGGCGCAGGCGGCGTACGAGGCGACGGCGGACGACGAGACGACGGTCAGCACCCGCGTCCCGGTCCGCAAGCCGCGCCGCCGCGTACGCACTCTCGGTATCGTCCTCGCCACCGTGATCGCCCTGGTCGCCGCCGGCATCTTCGCGTACGGCGTGTGGCCGAACGCCCGCAGCCTCGCCGGCGATCCGACCGCCTCACCGTCGGTGCAGACCTCGCCGCCGACGCCACTGACCATTCCGGACGACTTCCAGCTCGTCATCGACGACCCGCTGACGAAGTCCGACAACTGGATCCAGCGGACCGAGAAGGAACTGGACGCGCGGTGCTTCTACGACGCGCGCGGCTTCGTCACCGAGGTGACCGGCCCGGTATACCGCTGCCAGGGCCCCTCCGGGAACAACTACCGCGACTTCGCCGTGAGCGTCACCGTCACGCTGGTCGCCGAGGGCACCTGCGCGGGCATCTGGTTCCGCTACAACGGCAGCGTCGGCGACGCGCTCCAGATCTGCCAGGACGGCGCGTACTTCGTGCGCCATGAGAAGGACGCCAACGGCGACTGGAGCAATCCCACCCGGCTCGCCATGGCGTTCGACGAGCCGCTCGCGGTCGGCCAGTCCGCCCGGTTCACGATCCTCGCCGTCGGCGACACGTTCACCTTCGGCCGCGACGGCTTCGTGCTGGATCACCGGGACGAGACCACCTATCCGAAGGGCCGGATCAATATCGGTGTCCTGCAACGGGATCCGGCGGATCAGCCGACCCAGTACTCGGCCGCCTTCAGCCACATCCAGATCTGGGCGCCGATCGACCCCTCCGGTCGCGCGACCAGCTAACGCGCCTCCGGGTCCAGCCCCAGCACGGCTCGCCCACCGTCCACAGGCACCACAGCACCGTGGACGAAGCTCGCCGCGGGTGACAACAGGAACGCGACCACCTCGGCCACCTCACTGGTACGCCCGACGCGGCCGACCGGATGAAGCCGGTTGAGTTCGCGCCGAACCCGTTCCGGAGCGTCGTCCAGTCGGCCCGTCGCGATGGAGCCCAGCGCGACCGAGTTGACCCGGATGCCCTGACGTCCATAACCGACAGCCAAGGCCCGGGTCAGGCCCTCGATCGCGGCCTTCGCCGTGGCGTACGGGAGGGCGCCGGGCACGGCTCGCTGCGCCTGATGCGACGACACGTTGACGATCGCGATGACCGTGCCGTCCTGGCTCAACCGCTCGGCGATCGCCCGGCCGATGCCGCGCCCACCACCCGTGACGACATAGGAGCGCTGCATTACGCGTACTCCTGGAGAAGCGTCTGGACCAGCTTCGGCAGTGCCTCGCCGATAGGCTCGCGCACGATGGTGCTCGCGAGCGGGTCGTACGGCGTGGCCTGCGCGTTCACGATGGTGATGCGCGCGCCGGCCTGCGCGGCGATCGCGCACAGCGACGCCGCCGGTTCGACGGTGAGCGACGTGCCGACGGCCCAGAAGAGGTCGCAAGCCGCCGCGACCTGCGCGGCCCGGTCGATGGTGTCCGGATCGAGCATCTCGCCGAACATGATCGTCCCGGACTTGAGGATGCCGCCGCACTCGGTGCAGCTGGGATCGGGCTCGCCCTCCTCGACGCGGTCGAGCGCCTCGCGCATGGTCGTACGCGCACCGCACTCCACGCACCGCACGGTGAACATCGTGCCGTGCAGCTCGATGACCTTGCGATCGGCGATCCCGGCCTTCTGGTGCAGCCCGTCGATGTTCTGCGTGACGACGCGCAGCGGGAACCCGTTACGCGCCAAGTCCGCCAGCGCCTCATGGGCCGCATTCGGCCGGGCTGTCCACGCGGGACTGTCCTTACGAGCCAGCCAGGACGCCTTCCGCACCTCTTCGTCGGCCAGGTAGTTCTGCAGCGTGAACAGCTTCTCCTTGGCCGGGTCGCGGGTCCAGACGCCGTTCGGGCCGCGGAAGTCGGGAATGCCGGAGTCGGTGGAGATCCCGGCCCCGGTGAGCACAGTGATCAGCGGCTTCTCGCTCATGCGCCCATCATCCCAGCTTGTGCCCGATCCGGCAGGATCGGCGCAGCAGCCATGATCAGCGGAAGTCTGGTGGGGTTATGGCACCGCGAAACTTCCGCTGATCAAGGCGCACCTGCGGGGACGGAGGTTAGACGAGGCCGGCGCGGGACCAGAGCAGGCGCGCGGGACCGCGTACGAGGCCGAGGTCGCCGAGGTAGCTGGAGACGCGGGAGGCGGACCAGCGCAGGGTCTCCTGGAATCGCGGGTTCGCCCGAGCGGCGGCCTGGCCGTCGCGCGGCCGGATGCCGACAGCGGCGTAGACGCGGGGGTGCACGAGCCGTCCGGCGATCGAGTACGCCGCCCGCGCGATCACGATCCGGGCGTACGCGCTGCGCAGCGGGCCGGCGGCGGTGACCTGGCGGGCCAGTTCCTCGCGGGCGTACCGGACGTGGCGGGCCTCTTCGACGACGTGGATGCGGGAGACCATGCGGATCAACGGTTGCAGCGTGTCGTCGCCCATGATCTCGCGCTGGAACGAGTCGAGGATCTCCTCGGCGATCAGGATGGAGGCGTACATGTGCGGGCCGCGCGCGGTGGCCTTGAGCCAGCGGCCGAGCGCGTGGTCGAACGGGCTCGCCGGGTAGACCGGGCAGCCCATGGCTTCGATGAGCCGGCCGAACATGATCGAGTGCCGGCATTCGTCGGCTACCTCGGTCAGGGCGTACTGGGCGTGGCGGCTGGTCGGGTCGCTGTCGTAGTACTGCCGGATCAGCATCTCCATCAGGATGGTCTCGAACCAGAGCCCGGCGCTGGCCGCGCTGGCCACCTCGTGCTTGGTCAGTTCGATCCGCTGCTCTTCGGTCAGCCCGTCCCACAGCGGCGTGCCGTAGAGGCTGCTGCGTTCCGGCGGCAGCCAGTAGCGGCCCGGTTCCGGCGGTGCGGACCAGTCGATCTCGACGATCGGGTCGTAGCTCGTGCGCAGTGAGGACTCCAGGAGTCTCTCGGCGGTCAGCTCCCGTGCCTCCATGAGTCCTCCTGAACGAGTGGTGCGGCTATTGACGTTACGGGTCGTAACTGTTACGAGTAGTAGCATGCAAGGCGAGGGCACGGAAGTCAATGGACGCAAGCAGCGCTGGGCCGCCCATCGGGAGCAGCGCCGGGTCGAGCTGATCCAGGCCGCCATCGCGGCGGTGCTGGAGCACGGGCCCGAAGTCGACATGGAACAGGTGGCGGCCACGGCCGGGGTCAGCAAACCCGTGCTGTACCGGTACTTCGCCGACAAGTCCCAGCTGTGGATCGCCGTCGGGCAGCATCTGGCCGGGGTCGTGGTGAACGCCGTCGCCCCCGCCGTCGAGCAGGTACGCGAGGAGCGCACGCTCATCGAGGCGACCATCGACGCGTACCTGGGCGTCATCGAGGCCGAGCCGAATCTGTACCGCTTCGTCATGCACCAGTCGGGGATTCCCGGCGTGCATCAGCTCATCGTCGGGGCCAGCCGGGAGGTGGCGGTCGAACTCGCCCGCGTCATCGGCGATCGGCTGCGGGCGCTGGGGCTCGACGCCGGTCCGGCCGAGCCGTGGGCGTACGGGCTGGTCGGGTTCGTGCAGTCGGTGGGCGACTGGTGGATGCAGCACGGCCGGCCGATCCGGCGCGAGGCGTTGACCGACTATCTCACCGAGCTGCTGTGGAGCGGGTTCGACGGGCTGCGGCGGCGGGCCGACCTGCCACTGTCGCTGACGATGAAGGTGGAGCAGTGAGCTACACGGGCGAGGGCCGCATCGGCGACCTGCCGGTGACCGTCCATTTGAGCGGCCGGTGGGAGCCGGTCGACGGCCGCTTCCATTGGGGCGGCCGGATCTCACCGTCCACCGAGGTCGCCCAGCTCGTGCGGAGCGGCAACCGGGACGTGATGGTCCACATCGGAGAGCAGCCCGCTCCGGCCCGCCTCGGCGAGGTGGACCCCTGGGGCGGCGTACGCGTCACCGGAGTCGGCGCACCCCCCTGGGAGGACGAGGAATGACCCAGCACGTCGACATCGCCATCGTCGGGGCCGGCTTCGGCGGGCTCGGCGCGGCGATCCGCCTGAGCAAGGCCGGGTTCGGCGACCTGCTCGTGTTCGACGACGGCGACGACGTCGGCGGCACCTGGCGCGACAACACCTATCCCGGCTGTGCCTGCGACGTGCCGTCGCATCTCTACTCCTTCTCCTTCGCCCCCAATCCGGACTGGTCGAACACATTCTCCGGGCAAGCCGAGATCTGGGCGTACCTGCGCGGCTGCGTCGACCGGTTCGGTCTGCGGGAGCGCATCAGGACCGGGCATCGGGTGACCGACGCCGCCTGGGACGGCACGCGCTGGGTGATCACGACGAGCCAGGGCGAGTACACCGCTCGCGTCCTGATCGCGGCGGCCGGCCCGCTCAGCGATCCCGCCATTCCGGACATCCCCGGGATCGGCGACTTCCAGGGCACGGTCTTCCACTCCGCACGCTGGCGGCACGACCACGACCTGTCCGGCAAGCGGGTGGCGGTCATCGGCACCGGCGCGTCGGCGATCCAGTTCGTCCCACACATCCAGCCTGAGGTCGCGAAACTGTCGCTGTTCCAGCGCACGCCGGCTTGGATCATGCCGCGACTGACCCGCCGGATCAGCCGCGTCGAGCGCCTGATCTACCGGCACGTCCCCGGCGCGCAGCGGCTCGCGCGCCTGGGCATCTACTCCGTCCGCGACGCGATGGGCGTCGGCTTCCTGCACCCGCGCGTCAACCGGCTCGCGTCCCGCCTCTCGCTGCGCACGCTGCGGCGTCAGGTCCGCGATCCGCAGCTCCGCGACAAGATCACGCCACGATACGCGATGGGCTGCAAACGAGTCCTGATATCCAATGACTACTGGCCGACGCTGACCAAGCCGAACGTCGACGTCGTGACGTCGGGCATCGCCCGGATCACGGCCGGCGGCCTGATCACGGCGGACGGCGTGGAGCATCCGGCCGACACGATCATCCTCGGCACCGGGTTCCACGTCACCGACTCGCCGATCATGCGGCACATCCGGGGGGCGGACGGCCGAGCGCTGAGCGAGGCCTGGACACCGAGCATGTACGCGTACCGGGGGACCACGGTGCCCGGCTTCCCGAACCTGTTCTTCCTGCTCGGCCCCAACACCGGGCTCGGGCACACCTCGGTCGTGCTGATGATCGAGTCGCAGCTCAACCTCGTGGTCAAGGCGCTCAAACACATGCGGGCGCGGGGCCTGGCCGCGATCGAGCCGACCCCGACGGCGCAGCGCGACTGGTCGGCCACGATCGCGAAGAAGATGCGCGGCACCGTGTGGGAGACCGGCTGTTCGAGCTGGTACCTGGACGCGACCGGGCGCAACACCACCATCTGGCCCGGCTTCGCGACCAGCTTCCGGTGGCGTACGCGGCATTTCCGGGCCGCGGACTATGTCGCACCGAGCGCAGTGAAGGAGCACGCCGATGCGCTATGACCTGGCGGGCAAGACCGTTCTCATCACCGGCGCGGCGCGTGGCATCGGCGCCCAGGTGGCCCGGCTCGTCGCCGCCCGGGGCGCGAAAGTAGCCCTGGTCGGTCTCGAACCGGCGCTGTTGAGCGACGTCGCCGCGGAGGTCGGCGGATTCGCCTACGCCGCCGACGTCACCGATCAGTCCGCGTTGGACAGTGCGGTGGCGGCCACGGTGGACCACTTCGGGCGGCTCGACGTCGTCGTGGCCAACGCCGGGATCGCGAATCTCGGCACCGTCGCGACCGGCCCGATCGACGCGCTCGTGCGTACGGTCGAGGTGAATCTCGTCGGAGCCATGCGGACGGTCAGCGCCGCCCTCCCCCACGTCGCCGAGGCCAAGGGACACGTCCTGATCGTGTCGTCGGCCGCGGCGTTCACCGCGATGCCCGGCATGGCGGCGTACTGCGCGTCGAAGGCGGGCGTGGAGCAGTTCGGCAACGTGCTCCGGCTGGAGGCGTACCACCGGGGCGTCACGGTCGGCACCTGCCATCCGATCTGGATCGACACCGACCTCGTCCGCGACATCCGCGACGACCTCGCCTCGTTCCGGTACGCCCAGAAGCGGCTGCCCTGGCCGCTGAACAGCGTCATCTCGGTCGAGCAGTGTGCGCAGTCGATCGTGCGCGGCATCGAACGCCGCAAGCGCAAGGTATACGTCCCCCGGTCGATGGCGCTGGTGCAGGCGCTGCGCCCGATCGTGCTGTCGGGCTTCGCGGACCGCGTGATCCGAGCCGGGGGCGCCGGCCGGCTGGTCGGCCAGATGGAGGAAGAGGTCCGGGGTTTGGGCCGGGCCTTCGGGAAGACGTCGGTAGGGACGCCCACTGCGGAGGCGTCCCTACCGGCACCTGAGCGGGCGGGAGCGGACGCGTGAAGGTCAACCACAAGCGGGCCGGCACCGGGCCGACCCTCGTGCTCGTGCACGGCATCGGCCACCGGCATCAGGCCTGGGAGCCCGTCTTCGACGCGCTCGCCGCCCACCACGACGTCATCGCGCTGGACCTGCCGGGGTTCGGCGCGTCTCCCGTCCCCGACGGCGGCATGCCCCGGAGCATGACGGCCACCGTCGAGGCGATGATCGCGACGTTCGACGAATGGGGGCTGGACCGGCCGCACGTGGCCGGCTACAGCCTCGGCGGGGCGATCAGCCTGGAACTGGCCGCGGCGGGAGCGGTCGCGTCAGCGACCGCGTTCTCGCCCGCCGGGTTCTTCACCGAAGCCGAGCGCCGCCGCGCCCTGCGCATTCTCACGACGCTCCGCGTGACCACGTTCGCCCCGACTCCCCTGGTCCGTCTGACGTGCGGACGACCGGCGTTGCGCGCCACGTCGTTCGGCTCGCTGATGGCGTACCCGGGGAATCTGGACAACGACCGGGCGCTCGGGGACGCCCTCGCGCTACGGCGCGGCAAGGGTTTCCGGGCGGTGGCGCGGGCGTCGAAGGGCTACCGCTTCGACTCCCCGAGACTCGACGGCGCGATCCCGGTAGCGATCGGCTGGGGCGAGCACGACCGGATCTTCGGCGTGCACATGGCCGACCGAGCCCGCGCGGAGATCCCGACCGCCCGCGTCGTCCGCCTCACCGGCTGCGGCCACGTCCCGATGAGCGACGACCCTCACGCCGTCACCGACCTCATCCTAGAAACTACAAACGCTAACGCTAGAACCGCGTGATCATTGCGCCAGCCATGCTGCTTCACGCAGCGTTTTGTCCGTGGAAACCGCATGGCTGGCGCAATGATCAGGCGTCGGCAAGGGTGCGCATCTTCGGCAGCGGGGAGACGAGGAGCCAGCCGACGGCGAGCACGCCGCCGATCGCGCTGACCCACAACGTCGTATGCACGCCGAGCAGCGTGCCGAGGGCGCCGCCGAGCACCGCACCGATCGGCCGGATGCCGTAGTTGACTGTGCGATGCGCGCCGGAGACCCGGGCCCGCAGCTCGTCCGGGACGGCGGCGGTCTGGATCGACCCGCTGCAGATGTCGAGGATCATCACACCCGCGCCGGAGAGGAACTCGGCGGCGGTCAGCATGACCAGCACGGTCACGTGACTGCCAGACGCCGCCGGCATCAGCAGCAGCGGCGCGGGGAACAGGACGTAGCCGAGGATGAGCGCCGGGCCGACCCCGATCCGCTGCGCTAACCTGCTCGCCACCGCCGCGCCGAGCAGCGCACCGATCGAGGCGATGCCCAGCACGAGCCCCAGTACGCCCGGCGAGATGCCCAATGTGGTGGCCGCGTACAGGATGATCAGCGCGGAGAACATGTAGTTGAAGAGGTTCAGCGTCGTGCTGCCCGCGAGCATCATGCGCAGCAGCCGTGAGCGCCACAGGAACCGCAGGCCCTCCCCCAGTCCGAGACCGGGCGTGGTGCTCGGCGGCGGCTCGGTCGCCTGGATGCGCGCCAGCAGCAGACCGGAGAACAGGTAGGAGACGGCGTCGGCGATCAGCGCCACCGGCGCGGTGAGCACCTGCACCAGGACGCCGCCCGCCGACGGCCCGGCCACATAGGACATCGCGCGGGCGCCGTTGAGCAGCGAGTTGGCCTCTAGATAGGACTCCTTGCCGACGAGCGAGACGAATAGGGTCGTGCGGCACACTTCGAAGAGGACGGAGAGCGTGCCCACCCCGAACGCCACGAGATAGAGCTGCGGCATCGTAAGCAGGCTCAAGGCGTACAACAGGGGGATCGCGAGCAGGAGGGCCGCGCGACCGAGGTCGGCCGCGATCATGATGCGCCGCTTGATCGGCCGGCGGTCGACCCAAGCCCCCGCGAGTAGGGAGAAGAGCAGGCTAGGCAGCAGCCCGGCGGCGGTGAGGTAGCCCATCTCCGCAGCGCTCGCGCCCGCGCCGAGCACGGCGAGCAGCGGCAGGGCGAGCCCGGAGATCTGGTCGCCGAAGAGCGAGATGGTCTGGCCGGTCCAGAAGCGACGGAACTGCCGTTCGCGCAGCAGCCGGGGAATCCAGCTCTTGCGGGTGGGTGTGGGGGTTTCCGGGGCGAGGGTGGTGGTCATGCCGGACTACTCCTCGGTCGGGGGTGGCGCCTGCGTGAGGACGAACTGGAGGATGTCGACGGCTCGCACGCCGGGGCGCTGGGGATCGCGATAGCCGGCGACGAGCGCTTCGACGGCCTGACCGAGCTGGTCGAGCTCCTCGGGCGTGACGTAGACGGTGACGTCGTTGGGGCCGGTCAGCCGCCGCCACTCGACCGGTTCGGCGTCGGCGCGCCGCAGGAACTCCTGCTCACGCTCTAGGTAGCGGGCGGCGATCATCGCCTCGAGGTGGCCGACCGCCTCCCGCGTGGGCCCGTCCTCGGCGTCGCTGCGCCAGCTGGTCACCTCGGCGGTGGCCCGCCACGGCTTCTCCCGGTTGTCGGCGCCCTCGGCTCGTTCGACGAGCCCGTACTTGGCCAGCATCCGCAGGTGGAAGGAGCAGTTGGGCACGCTCTCGCCCAGCTTGTCGGCAGCCTGGGTCGCCGTCAGCGGCCCTTCCCGGCGCAGCAGCCCCACGAGCCTCATGCGCACCGGGTGCGCGTACGCCCGCAGCGCGAC
Source organism: Hamadaea sp. NPDC051192 (assembly GCF_040682475.1). Taxonomy (NCBI): domain Bacteria; kingdom Bacillati; phylum Actinomycetota; class Actinomycetes; order Micromonosporales; family Micromonosporaceae; genus Hamadaea; species Hamadaea sp. NPDC051192. The sequence goes on along the minus strand of NZ_JBFBAZ010000034.1, from coordinate 24,188 downwards.
AGCGTCGTCCAAGCGTTTCTCGGTCACATCCTAAAGATAGCTTTAGAAAGAAGTCTCTACAATATGCGGGACACCTCGTCGACGTGTTCGCGCAGGTAATCGGCCAGCTCCGGCGGGAACAGCTCGCGGTCCGCCAGCGCCTGTTTCGTCAGCGGGATCCGGTCGACGGCGTACTCGCCTTTCGAGGGGTCGCTGAACTCCGGGCCGTGCCGCTTGGCGAAGTCCATCGAGATCAACCGGGCGGCGAACAGATGCTGCAACGGCGACTTGCCGTCGGCGTACGGGGTCACGCGGCTGGTCAGCAGGACCGGCTCGCCGATCTCCGCCTTCATCTCCTCGTCCAGCTCCCGGCGCAGCGCCGCGACGAGGTCGGCGTCCTCCGGCTCGACTCCGCCGCCGGGCAACGCCCAATACACCGGTACGCCCGGCCGCTGCCGCCGGAACACCACCAGGTTGTCACCTTCCAGCAGAGCTGCGCGTACGCGTTCCTTCATGCGCTGAGTCTGGCACGATGATCCATGTGCGGGTAGGAATAGCCGGATACGGCGTCGCTGGGCGGATCTTCCACGGCGGGCTGCTCCGTCAGACACCGACGGCCGAAGTGGTCGCGGTGGTGACCCGGAACCCGGACCGCCGGGCCGAGGTCGCCGCCGACTTCCCGGCCGCCGCCGTCCGGGACGACCTGACCGGGATGCTCACCGACGACCGGCCCGACCTCGTCGTGCTCGCGACGCCGACACGATTCCACGCCGACGCCGCGTTGGAGTGCTTCGCCTCGGGCGTACCGGTCGTCGTGGACAAGCCCATGGCGCTGGACGCCGAGCAGGCCCAGCAGATGGTCACCGCCGCCGAAGTCGCCGGCGTCGCCTTCACGCTCTTCCAGAATCGGCGCTGGGACAGTGACTTCCTCACCGTGCGGCGGCTGATCGCCGAGCACGAACTGGGCGAGGTGCTGCGCTTCGAGTCGCGGTTCGAACGGTGGCGGCCCGAGCCGTCGCCCGGCAAATGGCGCGAAGACCTGCCGCCGGAGGAAGGCGGCGGCTCGCTGCTCGATCTGGGCAGCCACCTCGTCGACCAAGCCGTCCAACTGCTCGGACCCGTCCACTCCGTGTACGCCGAGGTCGCGTCCCGGCGCGGCACCGCGGCCGACGACGACGTCTTCCTCGCGCTGACCCACCTCGGCGACGTCCACTCGCACCTGTCCTGCGGCAACCTCGCCGGCGCGCCCGGACCCCGGATGCGCGTACTCGGAAGCGGTGGGGCGTTCGTCGTCCACGACCTCGACGGGCAAGAAGAGGCACTGCGTACCGGGCGGCGGGTCGTCACCCCGGTCGGCCGGCTGTGCCGGGGCGCCGAGTTCACGCCGGTCGAACCGACACCCGGCGACTGGGCCTCCTACTACCCGGCCGTCTTCGCAGCCGTCGAAAGCGGCGGTCCGATGCCGGTCGACCCGTTGGACGGCGTGCACACGATGGAGGTGCTGGACGCCGCCCGCGCCTCGGCCGCCTCCGGCTCCACCGTCTCCCTCTGAGCGGGAAGTGTCGTACCCCGGCGATACTTTCGTGAGGTGTTTTCACCGCTCACCGACGACCGCACTCCGTCGTCCGTCGTGACCGGCCTGGTCGACGACGTGCTCGCCCTCGCCGAGACCTGGCCCGCTTGGGACGGCACGCCCCGCCCCTCCGGCGACCGCGTCTACACGCCGCACAAGGCGATCCGGCGCGTCGCGGACCACCTCGTCGATCACCTCGCCGAGCTGGAGGCGACCCTGGCCGGCGTCGACCCGCTGCCCGATCACTGGCATGCCTCAGCCGTCACGACGGCGGCGGATCTGGCCGAGTTCACCGCCGAGGACCTGGCCGAGGCGCGCAGCCGGCTGACCCGGCTGGCCGAGATCTGGCGGCTGCGGCTCGACTCGCTGACCGACGACGAGCTGGACAAGAGCACCGGCGGCTGGTCGCCTCGGGAGCTGGCTTTCCACGTCGCCGAGTCGGTCTATTACGCCGAGGTGGTGGGCAACTTGGCACCGAGAACGCCCGCCTAGCGTGTCCCGGCGCGGCGGGGGGCCGACCGACCGGGCAGAATGCACCGGTGACAACCGACGCCCAGACCACCGCTCCGACCGTGCCGCAGCCCCGGATCGCCGCTCAGATCGCCACCGAGCTCGGCGTACGCGAAGGGCAGGTGACCGCGGCCGTCGACCTGCTCGACGGTGGCGCCACCGTGCCGTTCATCGCCCGGTACCGGAAGGAGGTCACCGGGGCGCTCGACGACGCCCAGCTGCGTACGCTCGAGGAGCGCCTGCGCTATCTGCGGGAGCTGGAGGAGCGCCGGGCGGCCATCCTGGAGTCGATCCGGTCGCAGGGCAAGCTCGACGACGCGCTGCAGGCGCAGATCCTCTCCGCCGACACCAAGGCCCGGCTGGAGGACATCTATCTGCCGTTCAAGCCGAAGCGGCGGACCAAGGCGCAGATCGCCCGGGAAGCGGGGCTGGAGCCGCTGGCCGACCAGCTGCTCGGCGACCCCACGCTCGACCCGGTCGCGACCGCGTCCGGCTATCTGACCGAGGCGGTCGCGGACGCGGCGGCGGCGCTCGACGGCGCCCGCGCGATCCTCATCGAACGGTTCTCCGAGGACGCCGACCTCATCGGCGAGCTGCGGGAGCAGGTCTGGAACCGCGGCCTGCTCGCGTCGAAGGTACGCGACGGCAAGCAGGAGGCCGGCGCGAAGTTCGCCGACTACTTCGACTTCTCCGAACCCTTCACGAAGATGCCGTCGCACCGCGTACTGGCGATGTTCCGGGGTGAGAAGGAGGAAGTGCTCGACATCGCGGTCCAGCCTGAGGCGCCCGAGGACGCCCCGTCGTCGCCCCAGGCGAGCGGCAGCACAGCGGTCCCGACCCGGTTCGAGCAGCTCATCGCCCGCCGCGTCGGCGTCTCCGACCAGGGGCGTCCGGCGGACAAGTGGCTCTCCGACACCGTCCGGTACGCGTGGCGTACGCGGATCCTGACGCACCTCGGCATCGACGCGCGGATGCGTCTGTGGCAGCAGGCCGAGGAGGAGGCCGTGCGGGTGTTCGCCGCTAACCTGCGCGACCTGCTGCTCGCCGCCCCGGCGGGGACGCGGGCGACGCTCGGCCTCGACCCCGGTTTCCGCACCGGCGTGAAGGTGGCCGTCGTCGACGCCACCGGCAAGGCCGTCGCGACCCACACGATCTACCCGCACGTCCCCCACAACAAGTGGGACGAGTCGGTGGCGATCCTGGCCCGGCTCTGCCAGGTGCACCAGGTGGAACTCGTCGCCATCGGCAACGGCACCGCCTCCCGGGAGACCGACAAGCTGGCCGCCGACCTCATCAAGCTGTATCCGCAGCTCAACCTGACGAAGATCGTCGTCTCCGAGGCCGGCGCGTCGGTCTACTCCGCTTCGGCGTACGCGTCGTCCGAGCTGCCGGGGATGGACGTGTCGCTGCGCGGCGCGGTGTCGATCGCCCGGCGCTTGCAGGACCCGCTGGCCGAACTCGTGAAGATCGATCCGAAGTCGATCGGCGTCGGGCAGTACCAGCACGATCTCGCCGAGGGCAAGCTCTCCCGGTCGCTGGACGCCGTGGTCGAAGACTGCGTGAACGGCGTCGGCGTGGACGTGAACACCGCGTCGGCTCCCCTGCTCACCCGGGTCTCCGGGATCACCGAGAGCCTCGCGAAGAACATCGTCGCGTACCGGGAGGAGAACGGGCCCTTCCGCAACCGCCGGACGCTGCAGCAGGTGCCCCGGCTCGGCCCGAAGGCGTTCGAGCAGTGCGCGGGCTTCCTGCGTATCCGGGGCGGCGACGACCCGCTGGACTCCTCCAGCGTGCACCCGGAGGCGTACCCGGTCGTGCGGCGCATGCTCGACGGCGAGGGCGCCACGATCGACACGCTCATCGGCAACTCGACCGCGCTGCGCAAGATCAAGCCCACGGCGTACGTGGACGACACGTTCGGTCTGCCGACCGTCACCGACATCCTGAAGGAACTGGAGAAGCCGGGCCGCGACCCGCGTCCGGCGTTCAAGACGGCGACCTTCGCCGACGGCGTCGAGAAGATCTCCGACCTGGTTCCCGGCATGCTCCTGGAGGGCGTGGTGACCAACGTCGCCGCGTTCGGGGCCTTCGTCGACGTCGGCGTCCACCAGGACGGCCTCGTCCACGTCTCGGCGCTGTCGAAGACCTTCGTCAAGGACCCGCGCGACGTCGTCAAGTCCGGCGACGTCGTACGCGTCAAGGTGCTCGACGTCGACGTACCCCGTAAGCGGATCTCGCTGACGCTGCGCCTCGACGACGTCCCCGGCGACGGGGCCGGCTCGGGCGGCGGGCAGTCCCGCGACCGGGGTCCCCGGCAGCCGGGCGGCCAGCGCCAGAGCGGCCAGGGTGGCCAGAGCGGCCAGGGTGGCCAAGGCGGCCAGCGTCAGGGCGGACAGCGCGGTGGGCAGCAGGGCGGTCAGCGTGGCGGCGGTCGTCAGCAGGGCGGCAGCACGGATACCGCGCTCGCCGACGCGCTGCGCCGGGCCGGCCTCGCCTGAGCCCCCGCCTGCGCCTCGCCTAACGTCCGGCCGCTGCACCTCACCTGACCGGCATACCGTTCCCAGCAGATCACGGATACGCAGGCCAAAACCGGCCAAGATCCCATGCGTATCCGTGATCTGCCCGGAAAACGGGCCGCCGAAAGCGGGACGTGCGGGAATGGGAGACTGACCGCGTGGGGTTGGAGGTCTCGCTCTGGCGGGCGGTCGCGGTCTTCCGGTTCGCCGCGTTGGCGTACGCCGTCGTGCTGCTCGTCACCAGCCGGCACGAGTATGTCCGGCCGTGGCTGGGGCTGGGCATCGTCGTCGTGATGCTCATCTGGTCGGTCGTCGCCGCGATCGCGTACGCCGATCCCGCCCGGCGCCACTGGCCGTTGCTCAGTGCCGACATGCTCGTCACGCTGGGCTGCCTGTTCGCCAGTTCGTGGGTCGTGGCACCGGACCGGTTGAGCCGGGGCGCCGCCACGTTGCCGATGGCCTGGGTCGCCGGCGCCGTGCTCGCCTGGGCGATCGCGGGCGGCCGCCGCTGGGGCCTGTTCGCGGCGCTGCTGGTCGGCGCGGTCGATCTGACGCTCCGGGGCCAGGTCACGCCGACGACGCTCAACGGCACCGTCTTGTTGCTGCTGGCCGGGTTCAGTATCGGCTATCTCGTCCGCCTCGCCGGGGAGGCCGAGTTGCGGTTGCAGCACGCGGCCGAGTTGGAGGCGGCGACCCGCGAACGGGAGCGGCTGGCCCGTGGCATCCACGACTCCGTCCTGCAGGTTCTCGCCCTGGTTCAGCGGCGGGGCGCGGAGATCGGCGGTGAGGCGGCCGAATTGGGCCGGCTCGCCGGGGAGCAGGAGGAGGTTCTGCGGTCCCTGGTCGGGAACGCGCCGCACGCGCCCAGCTCGGACAGCGGGGTGGATCTCAAGGCGCTGCTGAGCACGCAGACCTCGAATCGCGTCACGGTGAGCGGCCCGGCGACGCCGGTCTGGCTCCCGGAACAGATCGCCGACGAGATCGCGGCGGCAACCGCGAGCGCCCTGGACAACGTCCAACGACACGGCGGGCCTGGCGCGCACACCTGGGTTCTGCTGGAAGAGGAGGAGTCCGAGGTGATCGTGACCGTACGCGACGACGGGGCGGGTATCGCGCCCGGCCGCCTGGCCGAGGCCGCGGCGGCCGGCCGGCTCGGCGTCGCGCAGTCCATCGAGGGACGCGTACGCGATCTCGGCGGAACCACCGTCATCACCAGCGCACCGGGGGAAGGAACCGAAGTCGAGATGCGGGTACCGAGATGACGACGCGCGTACTGGTGGTCGACGACCATCCGATGTGGAGAGAGTCGGTGGCGCGGGACCTCGCCGAGGCCGGTTACGACGTCATCGCGGCCGTCGGCGACGGCGCGCAGGCCGTACGCGTCGGGACGTCGTTGCGCCCGGACGTCGTCGTCCTCGACCTGCAACTGCCCGACCTGTCCGGCGTCGAGGTCATCACCGCGTTGTGCAAGGGCGACACCCCCGTACGCATCCTGGTGCTCTCGGCCAGCGGCGAGCACCAGGACGTCCTGGACGCCGTCAAGGCGGGCGCGACTGGATACCTCGTCAAGTCGGCCGGACGTGACGAATTCCTGACCGCCGTTGCGCGTACCGCTGAAGGAGACGCCGTGTTCACGCCGGGACTGGCGGGGCTTGTGCTGGGCGAGTACCGGCGGCTGGCGTCGTCGCCCGCGGACGGCGACGATACGCCGCGCCTGACCGAGCGCGAGACCGAGATCCTGCGGTTGGTCGCGAAGGGCTTGTCCTACAAGCAGATCGCCGAGCGACTGGTCTTGTCGCCGCGGACCGTGCAGAACCACGTGCAGCATACGCTGGGCAAACTCCAGCTCCACAATCGAGTGGAGCTGGTCCGCTACGCGCTGGAGCGCGGTCTCGACACCGACGGCTAGGGCGGTTGATCATGGAGTTTCCGGCGTGACACTCCGTCGAGACCACGGTTAACTCCATGATCAACGCGAAGGGGCGAGGGGGATCACGTCGTCGCAGGCCTCGGCGGCCTGCGGGTCGTGCGTGGCGAAGACGACGGCGACGCCGCGTCGGCACTCCTCCTGGAGCAGTTCGAGGACGAGCCGGCGGTTGACCGCGTCCAGTTCGCTGGTGATCTCGTCCGCGAGCAGCACCTTCGCGTTCGCGGCCAGCCCGCGTGCGACCGCCGTGCGCTGCTGCTGCCCGCCGGACAGCTCCTCCACGAGCTGGTCGGCCTGCCCGGACAGGCCCAGCCGCTCGAGCGCGGCGGCGGTGCGCGTCTCCGCCTCCTCGCCCGGCATCCCGCCCGCGATCAGCGGCAGCAGCACGTTCTCGCTCGCCGTGAGGGTGGCCTCCAGCCCGTTGCCCTGCGGGATCAGCGCCACCCCGCGCGCGATCGCGTCCTGCCGCCCGCGCAGCGGCTCACCGTCCGCGGTCACCTCGCCGGCCTGCGGCCGGATCAGGCCCGCGAGGGTCCACAGCAGCGTCGTCTTGCCCGCGCCCGAGGGCCCGGTCACCGCGATGATTCTCCCCGGGTACGCCGCAAGCACGAGGTCGGCGAACACCGGTCGATCCGGCTCGTACGCGACGGTGACGCCGTCGAGCTTCAAGAACGTCATCGGTCGTCTCCCTCGATCTCGGGCGCCGGGACGAGCAGCGCGCTGCCGTCCGGCTGGTCCACGATGCGCAGGTGGGTGCCGGGCGGCATGCGGTCGAGCAGATCCTGCGGCAGGTGGATCGAGCCGTCCCGGCCCACCACCGCGAACTCCTCCCCGCGTACGCCTTGCGCACCCACGCGGCCGTCGCGGATGGTCACGGTCCGGCCCATCTGCTCGCCGACGGCCGGATCGTGGGTGACCACGACGACGGTCGTGCCCGCGTCGTGCACCGACCGCAGGGCGTCCACGACCTCGTCGCGGGCGTCCGCGTCCAGTTGGCTCGTCGGCTCGTCGACCAGCAGCAGACCGGGCCGCCGCGCCAAGGCGACGCCGATCGCCAGCCGCTGCCGTTCGCCGGGACTGAGTTTCGGCGGCTCGACGGCGACGCGCTTGCGATCGGTCAGCCCGACGAGGGCCAGCACGTCGTCGGGCGGCAGCAGGTCGCGGCCGACCGCCGGACGCTGGGCGAACCAGACGTTCTGCCGCGCCGTCAGATACGGCAGCAGACCCCGGTCGGCGTTCTGCAGGCATACGCCGACCTCGCCGGCGCGCATCCGGGCGAGCTCGCCCTCGGTCGCCTTGGCCAGGTCGACGCCGCCCACATGAACCCGGCCCGCCGACGGCCGCAACAGTCCGGCCAGCACGGAGAGCAGAGTCGACTTGCCGGAGCCGGACGGGCCGAGCAAGGCCACCGCCTCGCCCGCCCGGATGTCGAGGTCGACGCCGGCCAGGGCGACCACCTCGTACCCCTCCAGCCGGTAGATCGTGACCAGTCCCCGGCAGCTCACACCGACAGGCTGACTGAACTCCTGGCGGCTCGGGCGAGCCCTCCCCGGCTTCGTCATCGGGCCTCTCCTCGCAGCAGCTCCGGCCGGGCCTGGCGGATCAGGCGTACCGCCACCGGCAAGGCGATCAGCAGACACCCGAGGCACGCGATCGCGACGACCGCCAGCGCGCCGGGCGCCGGTTGCCAGTGCGCGTCGCCGGTGACCCCGGTGGTCACCAGCGGTATGCCGGGCAACAGCAGGACGGCGACCGCCACCCCGGACAGGAATCCGAGCCCGGCCGGCCAGCCGAGCAAGGTGACGAACTCCCGGCGTACCGCCTTGCGCAGGACGGTTTCGGGCACGCCTGCGACGAGCAGCGCGGCGGAGCCGTAGCGGCGTTGTTCCGCGCCGACGCGTACGGCGAGCAGCACGATGCCCAGCGCGAGCAGGATCGCCACCAGCGCGCCGATGCCGTAGAGGCGCAGCGCCAACGCCGGTGCGCGGCGGCCCAGCCGGTCCTCGTACGCCGACAGCGTCTGGCTCGACCGGACCTGGATGCCGTGCGCCGCCAGGCGATCGACGAGATCCTTGGGCGCTCCGTCGCCGGCCCACACCTCGTAGACGATCGAGGTGCCGTTGTCGACCGAACCGGTCAGATCCTGCGCCTGCGCCAGTCCGTAGTCGACGTCGACCAGGATGCCGTGGCCGGACGCGCCCGGAACGATTCGATCGATGCCCAGCGTGGTGAAGTTCTGGGGCTGCGTCGCGAACGCCATGAACGGCCAGCCGTCGTCGGTGACGTCGACCGCCGGAACCGGCCCCGCCAGCAGACCAGGCAGCGCCTTCGGGGCGTGCAGGCGGGCGATCCGGATGTCGCCGTTGCCGTCGGCCTCGACCCGGGCGGTCAGCTCCGCATCTCCGGTGAGCCCGACCTTCACCCCGGCCGGCAGGATCGGCTGCCACCCGCCCGCGCCGCCGATGGGCACGTCGCCCGCGGCCGACGAGAGACGTTTGATCGTCAGCGTCCCTACGACCGTCTCGGCCTGGGCCGGCGGCCGGATGAGCTTCAGCACGGCGAGTTCGCCTTCGGGCACGTCAGCGGCGTACTCGTGCAGGCCCTGCTGCAACTTGCCGAGTTCGACGGTCTGCTGTCGCTGGCCGGTACGCACCTCGACGGCGACCATCAGCGGCACCTGGTCGAGCCCGGTGGTGTCGAGGGCGACCGTCAGCCGCCCGCTGACCGGGGACGGCGCCGGCGGGGCCGGACGTAGCTTCGCGGCGATCGTTTCGAGGTCCACGTCGGAATGCCCGAACCAGGTCGCCGTCTTGGCCAGGCGGTCGCTCTGTACGCCGATGACGCTCACGACGTTGCCGTCGTAGAACTCCATCCGGCGTACCACTCCCATGGCCGAACCGTCCGGGACCGCCGCCTTGACCCCTTCGAGCAGTTGCTGCGGACCGGCGACGGAGACCCGGTAGACCGACGGCGCGCCGACGACTCCGTTGGCGGCCTCGGCACGCGCCTGGGCCGCGACGTCCCAGGCGACGGCGGAGAACCCCATCAGCGACGCCGCGACGGCGACCACTACGACGATGCGCTGCCGTCCCGGGCGGCGGGACAGGGACGCGCTGGTCAGGACGCCGACCGGATCGGCGCGGCGGCGGGTCTGGCGTACGCGGGCCGCCGCGATCAGGCTCAGCAGACGGCCCCCGGCGACCCCGACGACGATGGCGAGCAGCGGAGCGGCGAGCACGGCCAGCCCCGACTCCTGATCCTGAACCGTCGTCACCAACGCCGCGACGGCCAGGGCGACCGCGGCCCCTTCCAGCGCACCCGCCCGCCACGTGGTGCGCTGCGGAACCCGGCGCAGGAGGTTGATCACCCTCGTCCGGAACACTCGCCGGGACGCGACCGCCGCCGCGGCGTACGCCGTCAGCAGGGCGATGCCGACCGCGGCGAACGCCGTCCAACTCCACGGCGCCGGGGTGTCCGGGGCGAGCCACAGTCCCGCCACCGCCGCCAGGACGAGGCGGCTGAGCAGGAGCCCGAGCGGCGCCGCGACGGTGATCAGGGTCAGCACCTCGGCCAGCCCGAACGCGGCGACCCGGCCCCGGGCGTACCCGTGCAGGCGGGCCAGCGCGATCTCCGGGCCGCGTTCCTCGGTCAGCGCCGCGACCAGCACCATGAGCACGACGAGGGCGAGCACGAGCAGCGGCACCGCGCCCACCGGGACGGTCTGCGCGATGGCGTCCTGGTCCTTGCGGATTTCGACGATGACGGCGGGGATCGCCGACCGCGCCGACATCTGCTGACCGCTCAGCCCGCTGGTGGCGTCCCGCAAGGCCACATCGAGCCGGCCGACGCCAGCATCGTCCACAGTGCTCAGATCGAACCGGAGGACGACGGTACGCCGCACGACCGCACCGGCGACCTTCTCGACGTCGTCCGGCGTGCCGGTGTAGATCCCGTCGACGGACCAATACCGGGCGCCCAGATGCGGATCCGGCACCGGCGAGTACTGCAGCTGCGAGCCCCACGCGGAGTCCAGCGCGTCCTTCGGCGTGAAGAGCCCCACGACCAGTGGCCGGTGCGTCGTCCCCGCGAGCGGGGCGCCACCGCCACCGCCCTTCGACGTACGCCCGAGGTCGGCGGACGGGCCGAGCGCGATCGGCAGCCGATCCCCGACCGCGATCTTGTAGTGCTCGGCGGTCCGGGCGCTGACCATGACCTCGCCCGCGGCAGCCGGGCAGCGCCCGGTCAGGGTGGCCAGCTCGCAGACGCCCGGCTGGTAGACGAGGTGCCCGGTCACGACCTCGGCGATGCCCACGTTGGTGAGCTTCAGGTTCGTCTCGGCGTACGCCGTCCGCCCGGTGCGCAGCCCGGCGAGGTAAGGCGAGTTACCGAGGACCAGCTCGGCCCGCCCGATCCCCTCGGCCAGCGTCAGCGGCTCGCCCACTTGAGCGCCGACGCCCGTCGTGGGCAGCTGGACGGTGATCGTGGGGTCGGTCGCCGAGCCCGGCCCGAGCAGATCCCGCACGACCGACTCCTGAGCCGCCCGCACGTACGCCGGAACCGCGGCCGCCGCTGTCGTCGCGACCGCTGCCATGAGCAGCACGAGCAGGGATCGGCCCGCTCGATGCCGCATCCCTCGCCAGAGAAGAGTCCACCTCGTCACGGGATGAGGAACGCGCGGGCCACCCGATCAGGTTGTCACCTCAACCGAACTGGATCATGGTCCGCCCTATAGTCGGAACGAAAGATCAGCCGGCAGCACAGCGACCTCCATCTGGGCTTTCTGGAGCCGGCCGGAGTAGTCCCAGTTCATCGCCTGCCAGCGGGTGAACTGGTCGAGCACCCAGACGCCGGACTGCCGGCTGCCGTTGCCGGAGCGGCCGTTGCCACCGAACGGCAGGTGCGCCTCGGCCCCCGAGGTGGAGTTGTTGACGCTGACCATGCCAGCCGAGATCTTCCGGCGGAACGTGAACGCCTTGGTGGGGTCGGTCGTGTAGATCGAGCTGGACAGGCCGTAGCCGGGCCCGTTGGCCAGTTCGATCGCCTCGTCGAGCGTCCGGTACGCCGTCACGCCGACGATCGGCCCGAACGTCTCCTGCTGAAACAGCTCGTCCCCCGGGCGTACGCCGTCGACGATCACGGGGTGGTAGAACAGCCCGGTCGCGGGATCGCCGACGAACCCGGCGCGCGGGTTCTCCGCCGTGATCCGGCCGATCTGGCCGCTGACCCGGTGATGCGGGGCGATCCAGCCCAGATGCTTCTCGTACGCCGCCGCGAACTTCTCGTCCAGCAGCGGGCCGTAGAGGACGTCCTGCGTCGGGTCGCCGATCCGGGCGTCCGCGACCGCTGCGGTGAACCGGGCCAAGAACTCGTCGTGCACCGACTCGTGCGCGATCACCGTGCCCAGGGAGGTGCAGCGCTGCCCGGCGGTGCCGAAGCCGGAGAACAGCGCGCCCTCGACCGCCAGGTCCAGGTCGGCGTCCTCGGTGACCACCATCGGGTTCTTGCCGCCCAGTTCGAGGCACGGCGTCTGGAGGTAGCGCCCGCACAGTTCGCCGATGGCCCGCCCGACCTCGGTCGAGCCGGTGAAGCCGACCTTGTCGATCAGCCCGTCCTCCAAGGCGGAGCCGAGCCCGGTGAAGGTCTCCGGCCCGTCCGCGTGCACCACCGTCAGTACGCCCTCCGGCAGGCCACCGCGGACGAACAGCTCGGCCAGCGCGTCGGCGCAGGCGGCCGCGTACAGGGCGGGTTTCCACACCACGGTGTTGCCGCAGAGCAGCGCCGGCACGAGGTACCAGCTCGGCACGGCCACGGGGAAGTTGCCCGCCGTGATGATCATGGCTGCGCCGACCGGCGTACGGAAGGTGAACAGCTGCTTGTCCGGCATCTCCGAGGGCACCGTCTGCCCGTACAGCCGACGGCCCTCGCCCAGGAAGAACTGGCAGGTGTCGACGATCTCCTGCACCTCGCCCCGAGCCTCGGCGACAGGCTTGCCGATCTCCCGGGTCACCAGGCGCGCCAGCGCCTCCGCGTTCGCCTCGACCAGCCGCGAGATGTTCGCGATCACCTGGCCGCGTACGGGGGCGGGCACGTCGGCCCAGGCCGGCTGGGCGGTCTTCGCCCGGCGAGCCGCCGCCACGATCGCGGCCTCGTCGGCCGGGCGCACGGTGGTGACCACGTCGTCGAGCCGGGCCGGGTTGGTGGAGGTGTAAGCGTCGTTGATCACCTGCTCATCATGCCGCCCCGGGCTCCCGGCGCGCTAGGCAACCCCGCACAGGGCATCGCTCGTCATCGAAGTAGGCCGTCCTACCAACGGCCGGCACGCACCTTCGGAGTCGAAAGGGGAACAACGTGCACAACCCACGAAGACTGCTCATCCAAGGCGGCGCAGCCGTCCTGGCGGCGGCGATGACGGTGGTCGCAGCGGTTCCCGCGTACGCGGCGGCCCCGGCCAACGACACCATCGCCGGCGCGGTCGCGATCGGGGCGCTGCCGTTCAGCACGACGCTCGACACGACGGAAGCGACCACGGAGAAGTCGGACGCCGAGGCCAACCCGGCCGAGTGCGGGGCACCCGCCACCGACGCCAGCGTCTGGTACGACCTCACCCTCCCGGCCGACGACATCGCGCTCGTCGACGTCTCCGCCTCGAACTACGGAGCCGGCGTACTCGTCGTCACCGGCGACCCCGGCTTCTTCAAGTTCGTCGCCTGCGGACCCGGCGCCATCGCGTTCGCCGTCACCGCCGGCACCACCTACCACCTCATGATCATCGACGACCAGCAGGACGGCACCGGCAACGGCGGCGACCTGCAGCTGTCGGTGACCACCGCCCCGCCGCCGCCGGACCTCTCGGTGACGGTCGACCCCACCGGCTCGTTCGACAAGGCCACCGGCGCCGCGATCATCCACGGCACCGCCACCTGCACCGGCCAGGTCGACTTCGGCGGCATCCTCGCCGACGTGATCCAGAAGGTCGGCCGGGGCGTCGTCTACGGGTTCGGCGAGACCGAACTCGCCTGCGACGGCACCACCGAGACGTGGTCGATCACCGCGATCCCGTCCCTCGGCACCAAGTTCGCCGGCGGCAAGACCGCGACGGTCTCCCTCGCGTACGCGTGTGGCCCCGTCTTCTGCAACGAGTCCTACCAGGAGTACACCGTCCAGCTGAAGCACAACGGCTGACCTTCAGGCCGTGACCGGCGGATCAGGGATCCGGGTCGAATCATGCTCCAAGATTCGACCCGGATCCCTGATCCAGCGCCCAAGAGGCGCCGCATCAAAGGCGCCGCATCAAAGGCGGAGGGCGCTAGAGGGGGGTGGGGGTGCGGATGCCCAGCAACGACAGGCCGAGGGTGAGCACGCGGCCGGTGAGGTCGGCCAGCCCGAGCCGCCCGGCCCGGATCTCGGCGGTCGGCGCCCGCAGCACCGGGCATTCCTCATAGAACGCCGAGTACGCCGTGGCCAGCCCGTGCAGGTAGCCCGCCAGCCGATGCGGCTGCAACGCCGTGGCCGCCGCCGTGACGGCTGACGGGAATCCGAGCAGCTGCAACGCCAGCGCCCGTTCGGACGGCACGTCCAAGGAGAAGGCGGGCTCGACCGCGCCGCCCTTGGCGAGCAGTGACTGGATCCGCGCGTACGCGTATTGCAGGTAGGCACCGGAGTCTCCGGTCAGCGACAGTGCCCGGTCCCAGGCGAAGACGTAGTCTTTCACCCGGTCGGAGGACAGATCGGCGTACTTCACCGCGCCGATGCCGACCGAGTGCGCGACGTCGGGCGTCGGGGCCAGCGCCGCCGCCCGCGACACCGCCTCGTCCAGGAGTGCGGAGAGCTTCACGGAGCCCCCCGCCCGGGTCTTCAGCATCTTGCCGTCCGGGCCGAGGATCGAGCCGAACGCGATGTGCTCGACCTGCCCCGGCTGAACCCAGCCGGCCGCCGCCCCCACCGCGAAGACCATCGCGAAATGCTGTTTCTGCGGCGTTCCGACGACATACACGGCCCGCTCGTACGCCCGGCAGCGCCGCCGCAAGGCGGCGAGATCGGTGGCGCTGTAGTTGTAGCCGCCGTCCTCCTTCCGCACGATCACCGGCATCGGCGCGCCGTCCCGCCCGGTGAACCCCTCGGGGAAAGCACAGAGCGCCCCGTCGCTCTCCCGCAACAGCCCGAGCCCCGACAGTTCGTCCACCACATCGGCCAGCTCGTCGTTGTACGTGCTCTCGCCCTGGAAGTCGGCCGCGCTCAGGGTCACGTCCAGCGTGGAGTACACCGACAGGAAGTACTTCTCGGACTCGTCGACCAGCAGCCGCCACAGCCGCCGGGTCGTCTCGTCGCCGGATTGCAGCGCCACGACCCGCAACTGCGCCCGCCGCTTGAAGTCCGGATCGCCGTCGAACTTCCGCCGCGCCGCCTGATAGAACCCGGTCAGGTCGCCGACCGACAACTCATGCGCGGCCTCCTGCTCGCCGAGGTCCACCAGGTGCTCGATGAGCATGCCGAACGGTGTGCCCCAATCGCCGAGATGGTTCGCCCGGGTCACGTGATGCCCCTGGAACTCCAGCAACCGCACGATCGCGTCGCCGATGACCGTCGACCGCAGATGCCCGACGTGCATCTCCTTCGCCACGTTCGGCCCCGAATAGTCGACCAGCACCGTCTGCGGCATTGCCACCGTGGGAACGCCGTGCCGGCTGTCCGCGTACAACTTGAGGAGGAGTGAGTGGACCGCGGAAGTGTGGACGGTGATGTTGATGAATCCCGGCCCGACCACTTCGAGGTCCGCGAGTCCGGCGAGGTCTGCGCGCGCCACGACCTCCGCCGCCACCTCGCGTGGTGCCCGGCCCAGTCCGCGGGCCAGGGCCAACGCGCCGTCGGCCTGGTAGTCGGCGTGCTGGGACCGGCGCACGGCCGGGTCCGCGGTACCGCCCGCGACCTGGTCGAAAGCCGGCCTCAGCCGCGCGGCGAGAAGCTCCTCGATAGACATGCAAACCCCTTGAAGATACGCACAACGGACCGCCCGTCATGGGCGGCGAGAGAAGGGTGCGGAAACGGCGTTACTGGGAGAAGTCAGCAAGCCGTGAATCGTCGTCGCGCCGGGCGCAGGGCAGCACGAGAGTGGCTGCGGGCGGCCGAGTACGCGAACATGCCGCCACCTTACCTACTCAGCGGCCTACTTCTCCACCGTGAATGAACCACGGAAAT
Source organism: Hamadaea sp. NPDC051192 (assembly GCF_040682475.1). NCBI lineage: Bacteria > Bacillati > Actinomycetota > Actinomycetes > Micromonosporales > Micromonosporaceae > Hamadaea > Hamadaea sp. NPDC051192. Next base: position 8,488 of record NZ_JBFBAZ010000034.1, on the reverse strand, counting down.
CTGCTACACCGCAGATCGCAGTATGGCGATCAAGCGTGAGGAGATCTCATACTCAAAGGCAAGCACCGAAACAGCGAACGCCCGGCGGTCACCGGGCGTCGCTGAGGACCTCACCATCGCGAGGAGGGAGGACCCATCCGATGCCATCTTCCCGCATCCGCAACTCCCTTGCAATGCCCTCCGTCGCGCCGGCTGACGTCGCCCGACCGAGGAGGGAGTGGATGCCTACCTACTACCGCGGCCCGACCGCCCACGTGACCCACGAGGTCTTCCTCGTCCGAGACCCCGGCGCCGCCTTCGTCATCAGCGAGCTGCGGGACGTGCATGTGGAGGTCTACCGGCACCGCCGGCCGGTGTACGAGCTGCGCGCCGTCTACTACGGCAGGTCGATCTGCTTGTTCTCGACCACAGACGAACGACTGTTCGGCCAGATCAAGAGAGCGCTCATCCGGGCGCTGGAACACCGGGACACAGTTTGACAACGCGTTGACGACGACGTCTAGCGGGTGACGCAGTCACCTATCTAAGGTGGCTGCGTTATCCCGGATGGCGATATGGCGGACTGCCGTATCGCACTCGAGCGAAAGGGCCTGACCAGGGCCGATGGCTGTTCAGGGATCACCGGCAGTAGCCCGGCACCGGCTTCGCCTCGCGCTCCGCAAAGCGCGCGAGGCTAGAGAGCTGACGCAGGGTGAGGTCGCGGCCTCTTTGGACTGGTCCCTCAGTAAGCTTCAACGAATCGAGGGCGGGGAGAACTCCGTCTCCCCCACCGACACGCGCGCCCTCCTCCAGATGCTCGGCGTCACCGACGCGGCCGTCGTCGACCAGCTCGTGAACGAGGCACGCCAGGCGCGCAAGCGCAGCACCTGGGACGACCCCCGTTATCGCGACTTCCTGACCGGGCCGACGAAGGCTCTCTTCCAGTTCGAGAGCGAAGCGCGCGTCATGCGCATATTCCACACGATCCTTGTTCCGGGGGTGTTGCAGACGCGAGATCTCGCCGAGCACATCCTCGGCTTCTGGCGCGAGGAACTCGGCGCGAGCGAGCTGGAACTGCGCTTGGAAACGCGATTGACCCGCCGCCAGCACGTCTTCGAGCGCCCCGAGTCGCCGGACTATCGGCTGCTGCTCGACGAGTCGGTCCTGCATCGGCTCGTGGGTGGACCCCGGATCTACGCGGATCAGCTGGAGCAATTGCTCGGCGATGCCCACGCGGGCCGGATCCAGCTGCGTATCGCACCGTTCGAGGTGACCGCCCAGTTCATCGTCGGCCTGCCCTTCACAGTGCTGTCGCTGGACGAATCCGACGGCGGATCATTGCTATATCGCGAAAGCTACTTGGTGGATGAGCTGATCCATGACACTGAGAAGGTCAGCCGTCACATCGAGATATTTGATCAACTCTGGACCCGGAGTTACAGCGGGCAGGAGACCGAGCGCCTGATCGGCGATCAGGTTGACCACCTGCGAAAGAGACTCAGACGAGAAAAGCGCTCGGAGAGTCTTGATCGCTAGGAAACACCGCCGTCAGTGCGTGTTTCCACCCACGAGTACGCACTGCGGGGCTGGCATCTCATGAGCTAAGAGGAAAGGATTCCCGTGGAAACGGAAATGCCGGCATGGAAGCGCAGCACGCGCTGCGACTCGGGTACGTGCGTGGAGGTCGCGTCGCTAAAAGACGGTGTCGTGGTCCGTGACTCCAAGGACCCCGATGGCCCTGTTCTCCGCTTCACGAACGACGAGTGGCATGCCTTTATTCTCGGCGCACAGCAGCAGGAATTCAACTTCTTCAACTGAATAGCGGGTTTCACCGCCCCGGTGAGAACCCGCAAGGCAAGTCGATCCGGGGCACCAGTGATCATGCACGTCCATCGGCGATGACGTAGCTCGCCCGCACGGTCGGCGACCCGACCGTGCCAATCCGTAGATGAATGCTTCCGGAGCGTGGTGTCTCCTTCGTACGCTGAGGTCCAGCCTTGGCCGGAGGTGACTCCCATGCCCGCGATCCCCGACCCCCTCCCTTGGCGCAGCTCTCCTCGCTGCGACACCGGTGCCTGTGTCGAGGTGGCCCTCCTCGACGACGAGGTACTGGTCCGAGATTCCAAGGACCGTCAGGGTCCCGTCCTGCGCTTCTCCCGCGCCGAATGGCAGGCGTTCCTCGCCGGCGTACAGGAGGGCGAATTCGACCGTTGAACGAACCGGTTCGCGCGGTGTCGGTGGTATTAGGCATTATTCGTGCGTGACCGCGTACGACGACGCCGTGTTCAGGCCGGCCGCGCTGGAGAGAGCCGCGCTCGACTCCTTGCAGGGGCTCGCCCTCGGTGACGCCTTCGGGCAGACGTGGTTCCGGCCGGAGGGCGACGTCACGGCGATGCTCGCCCAGCGGCGGCCGCAACGCGGGCCGTGGCCGTGGACCGATGACACCGCGATGGCGATCGTCCTGCTCCGGTTGCTCCTCGACAAGGGCCAGGTCGACCAGGACGAGCTGGCGCAGCGGTTCGCCAGCTCCTACCAGTCCGATCCCTACCGTCAGTACGGGCCGTCGATGCACGGCGTACTGCGGGAGATCTTCGAGGGCGAGTCGTGGGCCGAGGTGACCGCCCGGCAGTTCGACGGGATGGGCTCATGGGGCAACGCCGCCGCGATGCGGGTCGCACCGCTGGGCGCGTGGTTCGCCCAGGACATGACGCTCGTCGTCGAACAGGCGACGCTGTCCGCTCAGGTCACGCACGCGCATGCGGAGGCGGTCGCGGGCGCGGTCGCCGTCGCGGTGGCCGCGGCGCTGGCGGTCCGGGGCGTCTCCGGGCCGTCGTTGCTCAAGAGCGTCCTGGCGCGTACGCCGGACGGCGAAGTGGCCGCGCGGCTGCGGAGGATCGAGGACGCGCCGTTCTCGCTGCACCCACAGTGGATCGCGTCGACCGTCGGCTCGGGCTGGCAGGTGTCGGCTCCCGACACGGTTCCGTTCGCCATCTGGTGTGCGGCGCGGCATCTCGACGACCTGGCCGACGCGCTCTGGGCGACCGTCTCGGCCGGCGGCGACGTCGACACCACGTGCGCCATCGTCGGCGGCATCGTCGGCGCGCGCACCGGGCTTTCCTGCGTACCAGCTGAGTTTCTCGCGGCCCGGGAGCCGCTGCCGGAGTGGGCGGGCCGCGTTGGGTGACCGCCGTGGACGATCAGACGTGGCGCGGCGGGGTGACGGTCAGCTGACCCGCGCGGCGGTCCGCACGACGGTCAGGTGGCGGGCCGGAACGTGATCGGTCAGCCATACGCCGTTCTCGCTGCGGTAGAAGAGCAGGCCTTCGGCCGTCATCGCGGCCGCGTCGACCGCGAGCACCACCGGCGAGCCGTGCCGGGCGCCGACCTTCAGCGCGGTCTCCTCGTCGGCCGACAGGTGCACGTGATGGCGATTACCGCGGACGAGTCCGTCGAGGAAGATCGGGTCCAGGTTGTGCCGGGCAGTGCCGTGGTAGAGGCGGTCCGGTGGCGTCACGGGGGTGAGACCGAGATCGACTTCCATCGAGTGCCCCTGGTTGGCCCGGATCCGGTCGCCGTCGATGATGAAGCGGCGCTTGTCGTTGTGGGCGACGACGTACTCCAGATCATCGCGGGTGATCCGGGTGCCGTGGCGCGCCAAGGCGTGCAACAGCTCGTCCACCCCGACCCAGCCGCCCGCGCCGAGCGTCAGGCCGACGCTGTCCGGCCGGTGACGCAAGACGTACGACAGGCGTTTGCTGGTTCTGACCAGATCCATGAGACCGACGGTAAGAGCGGAATATCACGGCTGTCGCGGCAATTTCCTGGATGTTGACTGTAAGGAGATCTGACGGTGACATTTCCCGCCACCCCCGACGAGGCGATCGCGCTTCAGGAACGCCTGCGTGATCGCGTACGCGTCGATGTCCCGCTACCGGGGAACCCGGCGTTGGTGGCCGGGGTGGACGTCGCGTACGCCGACTCCGAGGACACCGAAGGGCTGGTCGCGGGCGCGATCGTGATCCTCGACGCGGCCACCCTCGACGTCGTGGAGTCCGCCTCGCTGGTCGGCCGCGCGGAGTTCCCGTACGTGCCGGGGCTGCTCGCCTTCCGGGAACTGCCCACACTCCTGCGCATCTGGGAAGGACTGCGGCACCGCCCGGACGTCGTGGTCTGCGACGGCTACGGAGTGGCCCATCCGCGCCGGTTCGGGCTGGCCTGCCATTTCGGGCTGCTGACCGGCGTACCCACGTTCGGCGTGGGCAAGACCGCCTTCGTCGGCTCCCATGCTCCCGTGGGCGACGCCCGGGGCGCCTCCGCCGACCTCGTGTTCGAGGGCGACGTCGTCGGGCGGGCGCTGCGGACGCGTACGGGGGTCAAGCCGGTCTTCGTCTCGGCCGGTCATTTGATCGACCTCGACGGGGCGTGCTCGGTGACGCTGCGTTCGACCTCCGGCTACCGGCTGCCCGAGACGACCCGGCAAGCCGACCGGCTGTCTCGCGACGCCCTCCGCGCCGCCGTGTCATGATCGGAACCATGGCGAAGGTGAAACAGCTGCGGCTGGTCGTGACGGCCGACGACTACGACGAGGCGCTGCGGTTCTATCGGGACGTGCTCGGTCTGGAGCAGGAGGCGGCGTTCGTCAGCGAGGGCGGCCACGTCACCATCCTGGACGCGGGCCGGGCCACGCTGGAGATCACCGACCGGCGGCACGCCGAATACATCGACGAGGTTGAGGTCGGCCGCCGCGTCGCCGGACACATCCGGGTGGCGTTCGAGGTCGCCGACTCCGCCACCGTGACGGCCGAGCTACGGGAGGCGGGCGCCGAGGTCGTCGCGGAGCCGACGGTGACCCCGTGGAACTCGCTCAACGCCCGGCTCGACGGCCCAGGGGATCTGCAGCTCACGATCTTTCAGGAGCTGGGCGAGCCCGAGTGAAGGTTGCACAGCGGCACTAGCCTGCGCTCATGGGGCAGCTATTGACGCCGGACGACGTCCGCCAGGTCGCCTTCCGCAAGCCGGCGTTCGGCAAGCGCGGCTATGACGAGGAGGACGTCGACACCTTCCTCGACGCGGTCGAACACACGGTCACCGCGCTCTACGACGAGATCGCGCGGCTGCGCGCCGCCGCCGGTGAGTACGCGGGGCCACCGAGACCGTCCACGAGCGACGGTGCCGTGCTGGCCGAACTGAGCCAGATCCGGGGAGCCCTGGCCCGCATCGAGGCCGCTGTCGGTCGCCAGCCCGGCGGCAGCCCGCTGTTCTGACGGCTGCCCGCCGTGCGTACACGCATCACCGGGCCGGGAAGCGTCCCGGCCCGGTGATCGTCCTGCGTCAGCTACCCCAGGTGGGCCGCAGCGGCATCCCGCTGGACTGGTCGGCGTGCAGCTTCACGCCCAGCACCTGATGCAACTGGATGTTGTTGCGCTCGAACCCGATCTGGCAGCCGGCCAGATAGAGCCGCCACGTCCGCGCCCGCGCCTGCCCGACCTCGGCCACCGCCTCGTCCCAGTGCTCGTCGAGGTTGCCCGACCACGCGTTCAGCGTCATCGCGTAGTGCTCGCGCAGGTTCTCCTCGTGGCGTACCTCGAAGCCGACGTCGTGCATCTGCGAGACGAGATGGCCGACGCCGTGCAGCTCGCCGTCCGGGAAGATGTAGCGGTTGATGAACTGCCGCTCCCGGATCGCCGGCTCCAGGTTGTTGGGCCGCGTGATGCAGTGGTTGAGCAGCCGCCCGCCCGGCCGCAGCCGGCTGTAGAGGCTGCCGAAGTAGCCCGGTAGCTGGGCGCGCCCGATGTGCTCGGTCAGGCCGATCGAGCTGATCGCGTCGAACTGCTCCTCGCGCACGTCCCGGTAGTCCAGATGCCGGATCTCGGCCAGCTCGGTCAGCCCGGCGTCGGCGATCGCCTTCTGGCCCCACTCGGCCTGCCGCCGCGACAGCGTCACGCCGATGGCGCGTACGCCGTAGTGCTGAGCGGCGTGGATGACCATCCCGCCCCAGCCGCAGCCGACGTCGAGCAGCCGCATGCCGGGCTCAAGGCCGAGCTTGCGCGCGACGAGGTCGTGCTTGGCCCACTGCGCCTCTTCCAAGGTGGACGTCGCGGTCGGATAGACGGCGCAGGTGTACGCCATCGACGGGCCGAGGATCCACTCGTAGAACTTGTTGGAGACGTCGTAGTGGTGGGCGATGGCGGCCTGGTCGCGGGCCTTGGAGTGACGCCGGCCCCGGAGCTTGACCTCCATCGGCGGGATCGGCGGCGGCTTGAGCAGCTTCAGCCCGCCCAGCTCCCGCAGCGCCCGGAACCGGGCCGGCCAGGACATGTCGAAGTCCAGGTCGGTCAGGCTGGTCATGGCGGTGTAGAGGTCGCCCTGGACCTCCAGGTCACCGCTGATGTAAGCGCGGGCCAGGCCGAGGCTCCCGGCGGCCGTCGCGATGTAGTTCAGTGCCCGCGGCGATCTGATCTCGACGGTGACCGGCGCGTCGGCGTTTCCTCCGCTGCTGCCGTCGAACGCCGTGATCCGTACGCCCGGCGCCCGGCCCAGGAAGGAGCCGACCGCGTTCGCTACACCCATGTTTCCCCCTTCACCCCATCCGCACGCACTTCTCATAGAGGTCCGGCAGCCGGCGCTCACCGTCGTACGCCGCCTTGACGGCCGCGTACTTCTCGCCGTTGTAGAGCCGCCAGAACTCGTCCTGGTCGTAGTGAACCGTCGAGTAGAGCGACTTATGCCCGCCCGCCGCGGTCACCGCCTCCTCGATCAGCCGGTTGTGGAAGCCGTCGGCTTGACCGGGCTGAAGGTCCACCGTCGACCAGAAGCCGACGTTGACGTAAAGCTCACCGGGTTCGAGCGGATACAACGGCCACGCCTGGCCGGAGCGCAGCCGCAGTGGGCACAGCCAGACCGGCTCGATGCCGATCTCCCGGTGGAAGAAGTCCATGAACTTCGGCCCGGCCGTCACCGGGACCTCGACGTCCTGGATCACGGCCTCCTGCGCCGGCTGCTTGCGCAACCGGGCCAGCCGCGCCGTCAGCTGGTGCCGCCGGTCGAACGCGACGATCTTCCGGTAGACGTCCGACCGCCGATAGCGCTGCGGCCACAGCCTGCGAATCCTCGGATTCTGTACGCCGAAGGCACGCGAGCACCAGAACCAGTCGGTGTCCCATCGCCAGATGTAGTCGTGCACGGTGAGGTGGTCGACCGACCGTTCACGCAGCGACTTGTAGTACACCGACATCCCGGTGTAGTCGCTGACCGTGCCGGTGCCGTCGGCCGGCAGGGCCTCGGTGAATCGGGCGAGCGTCAGATACATCTCGTCGGGCCCGAACACGGTGCCGTCGATGAAGTCGACCGGCCGGCCGTCGTGCTCGCCGGTGGCGCAGATCTCGGCCATCGCCGCCCAGCACGCCTCGGCCTCGTCGAACTTGAGATGCCGCAGCTCGACATAGGGCTGCACCGGCTCCAGCTCGATCTTCAGCCGCAGCGAGTAGCCCAGCGTGCCGTAGGAGTTCGGGAACGCGCGGAAGAGCTCGGCGTGCTCGTTGTCGGCGGTGGCCGTCACGATCCGGCCGTCGCCGGTCATGATCTCCATCTCGAGCACCGACTCGTGCGGCAGTCCGTTGCGGAACGAGGTCGACTCGATCCCGAGCCCGGCCACCGCCCCGCCGAGGGTGATCGTCTTGAGCTGCGGCACGACGAACGGCATCAGCCCGTGGGCCAGCGTCGCGTCGACGAGCTTCTCGTAGGTGACCATGCCCTGCACGTCGGCGGTCCGGGTCACCGGGTCGACGCTGAGCACTTCACTGAAGGAGTTCACCTCCAGCCCCGGCGCCGACGGCTTGCCGGAGGAGGAGAAGCGGAACAGATTCGATGTCTTCTTGGCGAGCTTCACCGGAGCGCCCGGCGGCAACGCCTCGTACGCCGAGAGCAGCGCGCGTTTCGCGCGGTCATGTTCGGCGTACCGATCGGTAGGTCCTCCCACGAACGAACCCTAACCGCGTCCCCCGACACTTGTCAGGTGATTTGAGCCGGTCAATGTCGAGTGATGATCATCACGCACGGGATCAGCCCACCGGCCGTAACCGGTCGGGATCGACCGCCCGTTCCGGGAATCGCCGGAGGTATTCGTTCTCCAACTCGACCATCCGCTCGGTGTGGTGGGCCAGCGCCTGGGGCGAGCCGTGCAGGAACGTGTCGTGCCGGGTCCGGTGCAGGCTCTCCAGCTCCTTGAACAGCTCGCCGTCGCTGAGATCCTGGGCGGGTATCGCCCCGGCCAGCTCGGTGGTGGTGACCTCGTCCATCGCGCTGCTGTACCCCGCTCCCTCCGCGCCTAACCCCTCCCCCCGCTCCGCTCCCGCTCCGCTCCCGCTCCCGCTCCGCTCCGCCGCGCCCCCACCCCCTCCGCGCGTTGATCATGGAGTTTCCGGTGGTGACACACCGACGACACCACAGTTAACTCCATGATCAACGGGGAGAGGCCGGGGGTGGGGTGGAGGGGGAAGGGGGAGGGGGG